>NZ_BAAJYS010000041.1:0-23905 GCF_057543315.1 Acidovorax sp. KPB24-07 | reverse complement strand
CGGGGGCGGCGGGGCCCTGCGGGCTGGTCGCGGCCACGCCATGGTCGGCCGCACGCGCGTGCAGGTCCAGGGTGGCGGCGGCTTTGGCCTGGGGGTCTGTCAGGCACAGGGCCTCGAGGGCACGTTGGCGAAGGTCCATCCCTACAATTCTAGGATTCGGCCCCGCTGACAAAAAAAGGAGACCTGGATGGCGCTTTACGAACTCGATGGCATTTCTCCCCGCACCGCGCCGTCGGCGTGGGTGGCGGACAGTGCCGAAGTCATCGGCCACGTCGTGCTGGGCGAGTCGTCCAGCATCTGGTTCGGGGCCGTGCTGCGCGGCGACAACGAGCCGATCACCATCGGCGCCGGCACCAATGTGCAGGATGGCAGCGTGCTGCACTCCGACCCCGGCCAGCCGCTGGTGCTGGGCGAGCGCGTGACGATCGGCCACAAGGTCATGCTGCATGGCTGCACGGTGGGCGACGAATCGCTCATCGGCATCGGCGCGGTGGTGCTCAACGGTGCGAAGATCGGCAGGCATTGCCTCGTCGGCGCCGGCGCGCTGGTGACGGAGGGCAAGGAGTTTCCCGATGGCTCCATGATCATCGGCAGTCCCGCGAAGGCGGTGCGCCAGCTCTCGCCCGAGCAGATCGAGGGCCTGCGCCGGAATGCGCAGACCTACATCGACAACGCCCAGCGCTTTTCGCGCCGGGTTGCGCAAGCTGGCTTGAGCGGCGCCAACATTTCAGGAAAACCAGGGTGTCTGAACTCCACAAGTTTCTTTTCGATGGCCTGCCCGTGCGCGGCATGATCGTGCGCCTCACCGACGCCTGGACCGAGATCCTCGCGCGGCGCGCCGGCAACACCACCTCCGGCGCCTATCCGCCGCCCGTGCGCGAGCTATTGGGCGAGATGGCCGCGGCCGGCGTGCTGATGCAGTCCAACATCAAGTTCAACGGGGCGCTGGTGCTGCAGGTCTTCGGCGACGGCCCCGTCAAGCTGGCGGTGGCCGAGGTGCAGTCGGACCTCAGCCTGCGCGCCACGGCCTCGGTGAACGGCGAAGTGCCGGACGGTGCCCGCCTGAGCGACATGGTGAACGTGGGCGGCGGCGGGCGCTGCGCCATCACGCTCGATCCGAAGGACCGCCTGCCGGGCCGGCAGCCTTACCAGGGCGTGGTGCCGCTGCATGGCGACCACCACGAGAAGATCGAAAAGCTCAGCGACGTGCTGCAGCACTACATGCTGCAGTCCGAGCAGCTGGACACCACGCTGGTGCTGGCCGCCGACGACCAGGTGGCCGCCGGCCTGCTCATCCAGCGCATGCCGATCAAGGGCGAGGGCAACCTGGCTGGCGAGTTGACCCACCGCGAGAACGAGGACCAGATCGGCCACAACGAGGACTACAACCGCATCGCCACCCTGGCGGCCAGCCTGACGCGCGACGAACTGCTGGGCCTGGACGTGGACACCATCCTGCGCCGCTTGTTCTGGGAAGAGAAACTGCTGCGCTTCGTGCCCCAGCAGGGCGTGGACGGCCCGCGGTTCGCCTGCACCTGCAGCCGCGAGCGCGTCAGCAACATGCTGCGCAGCCTGGGGGTGGAAGAGGCCGAGAGCATCCTCGCCGAGCGCGGCGACATCGAGGTGGCCTGCGAGTTCTGCGGCCAGCAGTACCGCTACGACGCGGTGGATGCGGCGCAGATCTTCACTGAGCCCGGCAAGCAATTGCCGGGGCCGTCCAGCGTTCAGTAGCCGCCGGCTGCAAGGCCCGCGGGTCCCGCATCAGCCGCGCAGCGCCGTGAACAGCTTGTGCTCGCACTCGGGGTCGCTGCACTTCTCGCACGACCATGCACGAAGGCGGGCAGGCCGTGCCGGCGCTTCTTGATCAAAAACTGTGGGTTCCGGCGGATCATATGCCCTGGGTGCTATTTTTTTAATAGCATCCAGGACCGCCCGCAGCCGCTCGTTCTCGCTGCCGTACAGCACGCGATAGGCCACGCCGGCCTCGGAAAGCGCCCCGCGCAGGCAGGCATCGAACCGCTCCTGCCCGCAGGGCTGCGGTGTCTGGCCCGAGGCTTTCGAAGGCGTCGCGCCATCCAGTCCGCCGAGCAGCGTGGCTCGGCACGTTGCCGCATGGGTCGCCGCCAGCGCTGCCAGCGCCTGCTGCGCCGCATCTTGCAAGGGGCCCACCGGTGCCTCCAGACAACGCGACACGGCCGCATGTAGCGCAGGGCAGGCATCGACCAAGGCATGCCCCGGCTGCAGGTGCCGTACCACCGCGCGCGCCAAAGCCTCCAGCCCGGTGCCGGGGGCGCCCAGCAGGGCGATGCGGACCGGATCGGCGGCCAAGGGACTCGGGGGGCGGTGGGAATGAACGCTGCAGGGACCTGTCCGCTCAGCGGTGGGTCACCTGCACGTAGATCTCGTTGGGCTTGACCATGCCCAGTTCGTTGCGCGCCTTTTCCTCGACCATGTCCAGGCCTTCGCGCAGGTCGTGCACTTCGGAGGTGAGGCGTTCGTTGGCCTGGCGCGCCTCGGCATTGGCCTGCTTTTTGCGCGGCGATCTTTTCCTTCATTTCCTGCACGTGGTGGACGCTGCCGCGGCCGGACCACAGCTGCGCCTGCACCCCCACGAGGAGGAGGAGCAGCACCAGCGGAACGATGCGGGGACTCATGGCGGGCAGGTCGGGTTGCAGGAAAGGGATCGGTCACCGCCCGTGGCACGGCCCTCACAGAAGGAGGGAGGACCGTGCCACGGCGGTGGGTTCAGGTCAGGGCAGGTTGTAGAACGCAGCGCGGCCGGGGTAGTGGGCGATGTCGCCCAGGTCTTCCTCGATGCGCAGCAGCTGGTTGTACTTGGCGATGCGGTCCGAGCGCGACAGCGAGCCCGTCTTGATCTGGCCCGCGTTGGTGCCCACGGCGATGTCGGCGATGGTGCTGTCCTCGGTCTCGCCCGAACGGTGCGAGATCACGGCCGTGTAGCCGGCGCGCTTGGCCATCTCGATGGCGGCGAAGGTTTCGGTCAGGGTGCCGATCTGGTTGATCTTGATGAGGATCGAGTTGGCGATGCGCTTGTCGATGCCTTCCTTCAGGATCTTGGTGTTGGTGACGAACAGGTCGTCGCCCACCAGCTGCACCTTCTCGCCCAGGCGTTCGGTCAGGTGCTTCCAGCCGTCCCAGTCGCCTTCGGCCATGCCGTCTTCGATGGAGATGATGGGGTACTTGTCCACCCACGCGGCGAGCATGTCGGTCCATTGCTGGGCCGTCAGGCGGATGCCGCCTTCGCCTTCCAGCACGTAGTGGCCGTCCTTGTAGAACTCGCTGGCCGCGCAGTCCAGGGCCAGGGCGATCTGTTCGCCGGCGGTGTAGCCGGCGGCGTCGATGGCCTGCAGGATGAGCTGGATTGCGGCTTCGTGGTTCTCGACGCTGGGGGCGAAACCGCCCTCGTCGCCCACGGCGGTGCTCATGCCGCGGTCGTTGATGATCTTCTTGAGGGCATGGAACACCTCGGCGCCCCAGCGCACGGCTTCGCGGAAGCTCGGCGCACCCACGGGGACGATCATGAATTCCTGCAGATCCAGGCTGTTGTTGGCATGCGCGCCGCCGTTGATGACGTTCATCATCGGCACGGGCAACTGGATGCCGCCCATGCCGCCCAGGTAGCGGTACAGGGGCAGGCCGGACTCTTCAGCAGCGGCGCGGGCCACGGCCATGGAGACCGCCAGCATGGCGTTCGCGCCCAGGCGGCTCTTGTTGTCGGTGCCGTCCAGGTCGATCAGGGTCTTGTCCAGAAAGGCCTGCTCGGAGGCGTCCAGGCCCAGCACTGCCTCGGAAATCTCGGTGTTGATGTGCTCCACGGCCTTGAGCACGCCCTTGCCCAGGTAGCGGCCCTTGTCGCCGTCGCGCAGCTCGATGGCCTCGCGGCTGCCGGTGGACGCGCCCGAGGGCACGGCCGCGCGGCCCATCACGCCCGATTCCAGCAGCACGTCGCATTCGACGGTGGGGTTGCCGCGACTGTCCAGCACTTCGCGACCTACGATATCAACGATGGCACTCATTCAAGGTTCTCCAGTTTTAAAGAATTATCGATTGGCCCCAGGTAGTGCTCTGGCAACGGCAACGACGATCGCTACCATCCTCCGCACTCACCCATGCATGCAGCAAAGGGTGTGGGGCTATAAAAATGGGTCGGGTTTGTATAGGTAGATCGCGGAACCCATGATCAAAAGCACGGTTGCGCTCAATGAGCATGCCAAAACCAGTGGTTTAGGCCATTGCGCGATGCGGACCACCAGCGCGCAGGGGCGCAGTGCCATCCAGGGCGCAGCCAAAAAGGATGCAATCAACAGCAACGTGCAAAACAGGCCGACGCGCTCTGAGAGAGTCAGCAGGGTGAAATCTGAAATGACGAACAAGAAAGAGCCCACCAAAAGCCAGGCAATGGACTCGACTGCTGAAAACCTTGCTCTTGAAGACTCACGCACCCCAGGCCGCGCGAGAAATCGGTACGAGAGAATCAGCGTGCAAGCAAGCAGCGATGGCAAGGAGAGAAACGCAAATGCCATTGCGAAACCGCTGAGCGCACCAATGGCGACATAGATCATTGGAGTAAGCAACAACCCCATCACCACCGAAGACAGCACGACCACTGGAAAGTAAGCCATCGGCTGGTTGCGAGTGCAGCAGATTTGATCAATCAGCAAAATGAAGGTGCTCGGCTCACACGCCTTCCACGCACACCATGCGCATGACGGCCGCGCCTTCGCGGGCCGCCTTGGCCTTCTGGTACTCGGGCGTGTCGTAGAACGCGCGGGCCGCCTCGAAGCTCGGGAACTTCAGAAGCACGGTGCGGCCGGGGTTCCAGTCGCCTTCGAGCACCTCGACCTTGCCGCCGCGGATGCAGACCTCGGCGCCATGCACCTGCATGGCGTGGGTGCTCCACTTCTTGTACTCCTCGTACTGCGTCGGGTTGGTGACGGTGACGGATGCGATGACGTAACCACTGCTCATGGCTCAGGCTCCAAAGTTGTTTTCGAGGAATCCGTTGCGCTTGGTGATGGTGTCCAGCGCCACCAGCGTTTCCAGCAGCGCCTTCATGTGCTTGAGCGGCACGGCGTTGGGGCCGTCCGACAGGGCCTTGGCCGGGTCGGGGTGCGTTTCCATGAAGAGGCCCGCCACGCCCACGGCGACGGCGGCGCGGGCCAGCACCGGGACCATCTCACGCTGGCCGCCGCTGCTCGTGCCCTGGCCGCCCGGCAACTGCACCGAGTGGGTGGCGTCGAACACGACCGGCGCCCCGGTCTCGCGCATGATGGCCAGGCCGCGCATGTCGGACACGAGGTTGTTGTAGCCGAAGCTCGCACCCCGCTCGCAGGCCATGAAGCTGTCCTCGGGCAGGCCGGCTTGCAGCGCGGCGGCGCGGGCCTTGTCGATCACGTTCTTCATGTCGTGCGGCGCGAGGAACTGGCCCTTCTTGATGTTCACCGGCTTGCCCGACTGCGCCACCGCGCGGATGAAGTCGGTCTGGCGGCACAGGAAGGCAGGCGTCTGCAGCACATCGACCACCTTGGCGGCCTCGGTGATGTCGTCCTCGGTGTGCACGTCGGTCAGCACGGGCACGTCCAGGTCGCGCCGGATCTTGGCCAGGATCTCCAGGCCCTTCTCGCGGCCGGGGCCGCGAAAGCTGGTGCCCGACGACCGGTTGGCCTTGTCGAAGCTGCTCTTGAAGATGAACGGAATGCCCAGCGCCGCCGCCGTCTCCTTGAGCTGGCCGGCCACGTCCATCTGCAGTTGCTCGGACTCGATCACGCAGGGGCCCGCGATGAGGAAGAAGCGGTGTTCCAGGCCGACGTCGAAGCCGCAGAGTTTCATGGCAGGGGTTCTTTCTTTTCTCGTCGTTGCTTCGGAAGAAGGCTTTCAGGCCGCCGCGAGGGCTGGCTGCTGGCTCTTTTGGCGCTCCACGGCCGCCTTGATGAATGCGTTGAAGAGCGGGTGGCCGTTCCACGGCGTCGATTTGAATTCGGGGTGGAACTGCACGCCGATATACCAGGGATGCACGCTCTTGGGCAGCTCGACGATCTCGGTGAGCTGCTCGCGCTGCGTGAGCGCCGAGATCACCAGGCCCGCCTTGCGCAGCTGGTCGAGGTAGTTCACGTTGGCTTCGTAGCGGTGGCGGTGGCGCTCGGTGACGATGTTGCCGTAGATCTCGTGCGCCAGCGTGCCGGACGCCACGTCCGAGCTCTGCGCGCCCAGGCGCATGGTGCCGCCCAGGTCGGAGTTCTCGTTGCGCGTCTTGATCGTGCCGTCGGCGTCCTTCCACTCGGTGATCAGGGCGATCACGGGGTGGGGCGTGGCAGGCTCGAACTCGGTGCTGTTGGCGTCCTTGAGACCGGCCACGTGGCGCGCGTACTCGATGGTGGCGACCTGCATTCCCAGGCAGATGCCCAGATAGGGCACCTGGTGCTCGCGGGCATAGCGGGCCGTGCTGATCTTGCCTTCCACGCCCCGCGCGCCGAAGCCGCCGGGCACCAGGATGGCATCGTACTTGGCGAGTTTTTCGGCCGCGTCGGCGGCGCCGATGGTCTCGGAATCGATGTGCTCGATCTTCACGCGCACATGGTTCTTCATGCCGGCGTGGCGCAGCGCCTCGTTCACCGACTTGTAGCTGTCGGACAGGTCCACGTACTTGCCCACCATGGCGATGGTGACCTCGCCCTGTGGATGCTCGGTCTCGTAGACGAGCTGGTCCCAGCGCTTGAGGGTCGTGGGCGGCGTGTTCAGGCGAAGCTTGTCGCAGATCAGGCCGTCCAGGCCCTGCTCGTGCAGCATGCGCGGCACCTTGTAGATGGTGTCCACATCCCACATGCTGATCACGCCCCACTCGGGCACGTTGGTGAACAGCGAAATCTTGCCGCGCTCTTCCTCGGGAATGCGGCGGTCGGCGCGGCACAGCAACGCATCGGGCTGAATGCCGATCTTGCGCAGCTCCTGCACGGTGTGCTGGGTCGGCTTGGTCTTGAGCTCGCCCGCGGCGGCGATCCACGGCAGGTAGGTCAGGTGCACGAAGGCGGCGTTGTTGGGGCCGAGCTTGAGGCTCAGCTGGCGCACCGCTTCCAGGAAGGGCAGGGACTCGATGTCGCCCACCGTGCCGCCGATCTCGACGATGGCCACGTCCACCGCGTCGCCCGTGCTCACGCCGGCGCCGCGCTTGATGTATTCCTGGATTTCGTTGGTGACGTGCGGAATGACCTGCACGGTCTTGCCGAGGTAGTCGCCGCGCCGTTCCTTCTCCAGCACGCTCTGGTAGATGCGGCCCGTGGTGAAGTTGTTGGTCTTTTTCATGCGCGTTTCGATGAAACGCTCATAGTGGCCGAGATCGAGGTCGGTTTCGGCGCCGTCGTCGGTGACGAAGACCTCGCCGTGCTGGAACGGGGACATGGTGCCCGGGTCCACGTTGATGTACGGGTCGAGCTTGATGAGGGTGACTTTGAGGCCCCGCGATTCGAGGATCGCGGCAAGGGAGGCTGAGGCGATTCCCTTGCCCAGGGAAGACACCACACCGCCGGTGACGAAGACAAATTTGGTCATGTCTTTTTTGGTGGTGGGAAATCGGGATTATAGAGGGCGGCCATCAAGGCCCCGGCCAGCGCTTTGCAAGCCCGCAGGCTCCGTCTGCTAAATTGCGCGCCATGAACGAGCTCGCCGGCAAACACATTCTCCTGGGACTCTCCGGCGGCATCGCCTGCTACAAATCGGCCGAATTCGCCCGCCTGCTCATCAAGGCCGGGGCCACCGTGCAGGTCGTGATGACCGAGGCGGCCGCGCAGTTCATGACCCCCGTCACGATGCAGGCGCTGACCGGGCGCATGGTGTACCACTCGCAGTGGGACGCGCGCGAGCCCAACAACATGCCGCACATCAACCTGGGCCGCGAGGCCGACGCGATCGTCATCGCGCCGTGCAGCGCGGACTTCATCGCGCGCCTGGCGCAGGGGCGCTCCGACGAACTGCTGAGCCTGACCTGCCTGGCCCGGCCCATCGACCGCGTGCCGCTGCTGCTCGCCCCCGCCATGAACCGCGAGATGTGGGCGCACCCGGCCACGCAGCGCAACCTGGCGCAGGTCGCGCGCGATGGCGCCGTGGTGCTGGCCGTGGGCAACGGCGACCAGGCCTGCGGCGAAACCGGTGATGGCCGCATGCTGGAGCCGGCCGAACTGCTGGAGGAACTGACGGCGTTCTTCGCGCCCAAGGTGCTGGCCGGCCAGCACGTGCTGGTGACGGCGGGCCCCACGTTCGAGGCCATCGACCCGGTGCGCGGCATCACCAACCGCTCCAGCGGCAAGATGGGCTTTTCCATCGCCCGCGCCGCGCGCGAAGCCGGCGCGCAAGTCACGCTGGTGGCGGGGCCGGTGCACCTGCCCTCACCGCGCGGCGTGCGCCGCGTGGACGTGCAATCGGCACAAAACATGCTCGATGCCGTAGTGGAATATGCCTCGGATGCTACTGTTTTTATAGCAGCCGCTGCCGTGGCCGACTGGCGCCCTGCGCAGGCGGCCCGCCACAAGATCAAGAAGGACGGCTCCGGCGAGGTGCCTGCGCTGGCGTTCGTGGAGAACACGGACATCCTGGCCCAGGTCGCGAAATCCGAGCGCGCGCTCTCGGGGCAATTGTTCTGCGTCGGCTTTGCGGCCGAGAGCGAAGACCTGCTGCGCCACGCCAGCGCCAAGCGCGAGCGCAAGGGCGTGCCGCTGCTGGTGGGCAACATCGGCCCAGCCACCTTCGGGCAGGACGACAACGCGCTGCTGCTGATCGACGCCCAGGGACACCGCGAACTGCCGCGCGCCTCCAAGCGCGAGCTGGCCCGCCAGTTGGTGGCCGAGATCGCCCGGCGCATTGCGGGCGCCGCCTGACATCCCGTCCGAAACCGATCCAACCCGTGCAGCATCCCTTGCGCCCCGAATGGGACACGCCGCCCGACGGCGATTTCGCGAGCTACGTGGAGCGGCTCAGCCGGATGCAGCATCCGGCCCATTCGTTGGCGCCCGGTGAGGAGCCTGGCCACTACGGCGCCCGCCCGAATGTCGTCGGTACGGCTGCGAAAGGCGCAGCCGTGAAGGCGCCCGTCCGCGATGCGGTGACGCGTCAGGCCTCTCTGACGATGCCGGGCGCCCAAGGGCTCCGGCTGTTGCGCCTGGCACGGGCGGTGCTGCTCCTGCTGGTGCTGGCGAAGGCGGTGGCGTGGCTGGCTTTCGCCTGGGGTTCGCTGTTCGGCGTCGTATCGCTCGGCCTGTTGTGGTGGGGCCTGGGCGCGGCCGGGCGCCTGCTGTCCGGCGGCCCGCCATCATCGCCCGGTACCGACCGCGCCGCAGCGCTGCAAACCGTGCTGGAGGCGCTGCGCCAAGCGACGCGCCAGCCCCCGAATTCCCGTTTTCCCAAGAAGTGAATTGAACCTGTGAAGATCGACGTCAAGATTCTCGACCCCCGCATGGCAGCGCAGCTGCCTTCCTACGCCACGCCGGGCAGCGCCGGCCTCGACCTGCGTGCCTGCCTGGACGAGCCGCTCACGCTGCAGCCCAACGCCTGGCAACTGGTGCCCACCGGGATCGCCATCTATCTGAAAGACCCCGGGTATGCCGCGCTGATCCTTCCGCGCTCGGGCCTGGGGCACAAGCATGGCATCGTGCTGGGCAATCTGGTGGGGCTGATCGACAGCGACTACCAGGGCCAGCTCATGGTCAGCGCCTGGAACCGCAGCAACACGGCGTTCACACTCGATCCCATGGAGCGGCTGGCCCAACTGGTCATCGTGCCGGTGGTGCAGGCGCAGTTCAACGTGGTCAGCGACTTTCCCGCCACGCAGCGCGGCGAAGGCGGCTACGGCTCGACGGGCCAGGCCTGAACGGCCTGCCGCGCCATCTGTTTCCGATCTTTTGTAGGCCGGCGCCGACATGGCTGCCAGTATCTGTCTTGCCTGCCGGGCCGCGATTGCCCGTCGGGTTCCGGGGTGGGCTGCATGGTGCAATCCGCTTCACGTCAAAGGCTTTGAAGGCCTGCGCATCGCTCTGAAGGAGAACTCTCATGTCCCGTTTCATCCGCTCCGCCACCCTGGCAGGTTCCGTCGCCCTGGTGACCCTGCTCTCGGCCTGCGCCCAGCAACCGCGCTATTCCAACAACTACCCCGCCCAGCCCCAGCCGGGCTATTCCTCCTACCCCGCTGCGCAGAACCAGAACCAGAACGGCACCGAGTTCGGCGTGGTCTCCAACATCGAAACCCTGCATGCGCGCAACCGCGGCACCAGCGGCGCGGGTGCCGTGCTGGGCGCGGTGGCCGGCGGCGTGCTGGGCAACCAGGTGGGCAAGGGTAGCGGCCGCGCCGCAGCCACCGTGCTGGGTGCTGTGGGCGGCGGTGTAGTGGGTAACCAGATCGAAGGCCGCACCGGCAACAACAATGACGGCCAGGCCGAGGGCTACCGCCTGACGATCCAGCTGGATCAGGGCGGCCAGCGCGTCTATGACGTGACCACGCCAGGCGACCTGCGTACCGGCGACCGCGTGCGCCTGTATGGCGGCCAGATCTCGCGCATCTGACCTGCCATGCTCTCGTCGCCTGCCGCGCACGCGTGGCAGGCAACCCATGCAAAACGGGCCCCTCGGGGCGTTTTGCATGGGTCGATGAATCGGTCAGTGAAGGGTGGGTGCATCCGCCGCGGGCGGCTGGATGCGGAAGAAGCCGGTGCCGGCCGAGCCGCGGCCGATCTCTTCCTCAGTTGCCTCTCGCACGCTTTGCACGGTGAGGTGCAGGCGCAGCGCGATGCCGGCCAGCGGGTGGTTGCCGTCGAGCACGATGTGCTCCGAGTAGATCTGGGCCACGGTGTACAGCACGTCGCGCGGGGCCGCCGGGTTGGTGCCCTGCGGCAGCGCGCTGCCTTCGACCGTCATGCCTTCTTCCAGGTCGGCGGGAAAGAGGTTGCGCGGTTCGAGGAACAGCAGCTGGTCCTGGTAGTCGCCGAAGGCTTCCTCCGGCTCCAGGTGCAGCGACAGCGACGTGCCCGCGGCATGGCCCTGCAGGGCCTCTTCGATGCGCGCGAGCAGATCGTCGCCGCCGACGAGAAACTCCACCGGCTCATCGAGCACGTCCAGTTCCTCGCCCAGGGTGTCTTTCAGGATCCAGGTCAAAGCGACCACACATTGTTGGTTGATTTCCATAGGAGAATTGTCGCAGTTCGACCCTCGTCCGCGCACGCGGCATCAATTCCCCATGGATGTTCAACAACCTCTGGCGCTGCTGGGCGGGCTCACGCCGGCGCAGTTCATGCGCCGCCACTGGCAGAAAAAGCCCCTGCTGGTTCGCCAGGCCATCGCCGCGTTCGACCCGCCGGTGCAACGTGCCGAATTGTTCGCGCTCGCCGCGCAAGAGGGCGTCGAATCGCGCCTCGTGCAGCACAAGGCCGGCGCGTGGAAGCTGCGCCACGGCCCTTTCGCGCGCCGTTCGCTGCCGCCGCTCACCACGCGCGAGTGGACGCTGCTGGTGCAGGGCGTCGATCTGCATGACGACGCGGTGCATGCGCTGATGGAGCAGTTTTGCTTCGTGCCGCGCGCGCGGCTCGACGACCTGATGATCAGCTATGCCTCCGATGGCGGCGGCGTTGGACCGCATTTCGACAGCTACGACGTCTTCCTGCTCCAGGCCCAGGGGCGTCGGCGCTGGCGCATCGGCCGGCAGAAGGACCTCACGCTGCGCGAGGGCATTCCGCTCAAGGTGCTGGCGCAGTTCGAGCCCGAGCAGGAGTTCGTGCTCGAGCCCGGGGACATGCTCTACCTGCCGCCGCGCTATGCGCACGATGGCATCGCCGAAGGCGAATGCATGACCTACTCCATCGGGTTCCGTTCCCCCGCCCGCAACGGGATCGCGCAGGAGTTGCTGTCGCGCCTGGCCGATGATGCCGCCGATGACGATGCGCCACCCCAGCTGTACCGCGATCCGTCACAGGCCGCGGTGGCGCAGCCGGGCGAGATTCCCCCGGCGCTGCAGGCCTTTGCCCGCCAGGCGCTGGAGCGCGCCCTGTCCGAGCCGCTGGCCCTGGAGCGCGCCCTGGGCGAGAGCCTGACCGAGCCCAAGCCCAACGTGTGGTTCGAGCCCGGGGCGGTGGGCGGCCTGCTGGAAGGCGTTCAATTGGACCGCCGCACCCGCATGGTGTATGACGCGCGCCATGTGTTCATCAACGGCGACAGCTACCTGGCGGCAGGCCGCGACGCCACCCTCATGCGCCGGCTGGCCGATGAGCGCGTGCTGCGACCCCGCGATCTCGCGCGCGCCAGCGACGATGCGCTGGAGCTGTTGTCTTCCTGGTGCGAAACGGGTTGGGCGCACGCCTGGTCGCCACCTGATTGATGGACCTTTGAACGCGCAAAGGCGCAGTCACCTTAAGGAGCCACCGATGTCCGATGCATCCCCCCGCCATCCCGAAGCGGCCGTCGCACTGCCCGCCGGGCGTTTCAACGGCCGGGAAGACTTTCGCCAATGGGTGCGCGACGCGTTGGCTTGCGCGGCTCGGGAAGGCTGGAACGAGATCGTGCTGAGCGACTTCGACTTTCATGATTGGCCGCTTGGCGAGCGCGAGGTGATCGATTCGCTGCAGTCCTGGGCGCGCCGCGGGCGCCGCCTCACGGTGCTGGCCGGAACGTATGAAGAAATGGTGCGGCGCCACGCGCGCTTCGTGCATTGGCGGGGCGTGTGGGACCATGTGATCGAATGCCGCCGCGCGCCCACGGCAGACCGCCTGGAACTGCCCAGCGTGCTCTGGTCCGATGCCTGGGTGCTGCAACGGTTGGACCCCGAGCGCTGCGCCGGCGTGGCAGGCCGCGAGCCCGAGCGCCGCCTGCTGGCGCGCGAGGCCCTCAACGAATGGCTGCTGCGCAAGAGTTCACCGGGGTTCCCGGCGACCACGCTGGGACTGTGAATAATGCGCTCCCCATTTTTGCGATTTACCGAAGAGAAACAAAACGTCCCGTCGGTGTTAGTCTGTATTGACGGAATCTCCCTATAATTTGCGGTTGAAGTAAAAAAGGCGCCCCTGAGCGCCAAGCACCGCCAAAGAGCACGCTGCAAGAGGGCGCCAATGGCGGCAATTCCAATATCCGTCTGTCCAATAGGAAAAACTGAAATGAAGAACTCTCTCGTTCTGGCTGCCCTGGTCGCCTCCGTCGCTCTCGCCGCTTGCGGCAAGAAGGAAGAAGCCGCTGCGCCTGCACCGGCTCCCGCTCCTGTGGAAGCACCAGCACCGGCTCCCGCTCCCGTGGTGACGCCTGCTGCTTCCGACGCAGCCCCTGCCGTGACCGCTCCCGCATCCGACGCTGCTTCCGCTCCCGCAGGCGACGCTGCCAAGGCCGCTGCCGATGCTGCTGCAGCAGCCGCTGCCGGCGCTTCCACCGCCAAGTAAGCGATCGCTCCAACCGGCTTCGGCACACCGTGCCGGAGTCTGGCAAAAAGCCCCGTACCACCAGGTCGGGGCTTTTTTTATTGGGCGGGCCGTTTTGGCTGGTTTCGAAGGGGTACGAAATGCGAGATGCCTTGCGGACCTCAAGGCGTTACCAAGTCCGCGGCCTGCCGAAAGATCAGCCGCAGGCGATCCAGTCGGAGCCGGTGACCGGGCTGGCCACGTCCACGCGCGAGGTTTCCCACCCCAAGGCCGAGGCCAGCGCGGCCTGGGCCAGTTCGGGGCGGTTGTTCTGCGCGCTGAGGTGGGCCGCCACCACGCGGCTCAGCCCCGTGTGCTGCATGGCCCGCAGGATGTCGGCGGCCACGGTGTTGGCCAAGTGGCCGTAGAGGCCGCTGATACGGCGCTTCAGGAACGCCGGGTAGCTGGAGACGGCGAGCAGATCGGGGTCGTGGTTGGATTCCAGCAGCAGCGCATGGCAGCCTTTGAGGTGGGCCAGCACATGGTCGGTGGCATGGCCCAGGTCGGTCAGCAGGCCGATGTGCGTCGCGCCATCGCTGCAGCGCAGCTGGAGCGGCTCGCGGGCGTCGTGCGGCACGGTGAATGGCAGGGCTTCGAACGCGCCCAGATCGATGGGCAGGCCATCCTGTGCGATGTTCAGCAGCCCGTCCAGTTCGGGCGCGCCGATGGCCGCGTAGGTGCCATGGCTCATCCAGACCGGAATGCGGTGCCTGAGCGCCAGTTTTTCCATGCAGCCCACGTGGTCCGAATGCTCGTGGGTGATGAACAGGGCGTCGAGGTCATCGATCGACAGCCCGGCAGCGGCCAGGCGCGATGCCAGTTGCCGCGGCCCCAGCCCGCAGTCGATGAGCAACCGCCGCACCTGCGTGCCGCAGCGCCCCTCCACCACCGTGGCGTTGCCCGAACTGCCGCTGCCCAGGTTCTTGAAACGCAGCACGCAGTCCCGGGCCCGGATTACTTCAGGTCGTCCGTCAGCACGCGCACGATGCGCTCGGCGTTGGCCGACGTCTCGGGCGCACCGGCGGCGTTCAGGACGGACACCGTGCTCTTGTTCTCGGCGCTGCGCACCACGACGCGGTACTTGACCGGTGCCGCAGCATCCGACGAGCGGCCCAGCAGCTTGCCGAAGAAACCGGGGTCCTTCTTCTCGGTGGGCTCGACGTAGCGCACGAAATAGATGCCCTGGGCACGGTCGCGGTCTTCCACGGTGAAGCCGGTGCGGTCGAGCGCTAGGCCCACGCGGCGCCATGCACGGTCGAAGTTCTCGTCCAGTTCCACGACGGGCACATTGCCCTGGCGCGCCATGCGGGCCGTGGGCACTTGCTGTGCGGGCGCGGCGGCGATGGCGCGGGACTGTTCCTGGCTCACCCCCAACTTGACCATCAGTCGGCGAAGGAATTCGGTTTCCAGTTCCGGATCGACCGGGCGGGGCTGCCACACGGTGCTTTCCTTCTGGGCGGAGGTGTAGACCTCGACCATGCCGCGGTGGCTGATGAAGATTTCGGTGCTGCCATTGGGGCCGCGCTCCAGGCGGGTGCGGAACTTGTCGCGCTCGCCGGTGGAGTAGACCGAGTCGAACATCTTGCCGATGGTGGAGCGGATGATGTCCTGCGGCAGCTTGGCGCGGTTCTCGGCCCAATCGGTTTCCATGATGCCGAGGTTGGCCTGGTCCTGCGCCAGCACGAAGCCGTTCTCGGTCCAGAAGTCGCGCACCGGGTCCCACAGGACGTCAGCGGGGCGGCTCACGACCAGCCAGCGCTGGTTGCCGTCGCGCTCGATGCGCACGTCGCCGATGTTGCGCGTGGCTGCGTTCACGGCGCCCACGGGCTTTTGCGACTGGCCGGCCTCGAAGGCGGCCGCCGACACCACGCCACCCGGCACGGCGTAGCGCGAGTCGCGCGAGATCTGGTTCAGGTCCGGCGGCACTTCGAGCGTCGCGCCCTTGGTGGCGCTCTTGTAGTCGATCTTGTCGCTCTCCAGGACGGAGCAGGCGGACAGGGCCATGGCAAGGCCCAGCAGGCCCAGGCGGTTGATAGCGTTCACGCGGAAATCCTCTTTGGTGTCTGGGGAGAGCGGGGCAGGCAAGGCGGCAGGCTTTGATGGATTTACAGCAGGCCGCTGGCGCGGAGGGCGGCTTCCACCACGGCTTCGTTGCCTTGGCTCAGCGGGGTCATGGGCAGGCGCATCGCGCCGCCGCACCGGCCCAGGCGGTGCATGGCCCACTTCACCGGAATCGGGTTGGCTTCGACGAACAGCTGCTTGTGGGTGGGCATGAGCTGGAACTGGATTTCCATGGCGCGGCGCACATCGCCTGCCAGCGCGGCCACGCACAGTTCGTGCATGAGGCGTGGCGCCACGTTGGCGGTCACGCTGATGTTGCCCTGGCCGCCGCACAGCATGAGCGCCACGGCCGTCGGATCGTCGCCGGAATACACGGCAAAGCCCTTGGGCACGTCGCGGATCAGCCACTGCGCGCGTTCGATGTTGCCGGTGGCTTCCTTGATGCCGATGATGCCGGGCACCTGCGCCAGGCGCAGCACGGTGTCGTGCAGCATATCGGCCACGGAGCGGCCGGGCACGTTGTACAGCACGATGGGCAGGTCGCCCACCGCTTCGGCGATGGCCTTGAAGTGCTGGTACTGGCCCTCTTGCGTGGGCTTGTTGTAGTAGGGCACGACCTGCAGTTGCGAGTCGGCACCGACCTTCTTGGCGAAGCGGGCCAGCTCGATGGCCTCGGCCGTGGAGTTGGCGCCGCAGCCGGCCATGATGGGCACGCGCTTGGCGGCCTGCTCGACGGCCACGCGGATGATTTCGCAGTGTTCTTCGACGCTCACCGTGGGCGACTCGCCGGTGGTGCCCACCACGCCGATGCAGTCGGTGCCTTCGGCGACGTGCCAGTCGATCAGTTGGCGCAGGGTGGGGTAGTCCACGCTGCCGTCCTCGTGCATGGGGGTGACGAGGGCGACGATGCTGCCGGTGAGAGAGCTGGGAGGGGTCATGTCCGCGGTGGAAAACGGGTAAAGGAGCATTCTAACTAGAGCGGCGGTGCGAGCCGGTGGCGTGCCGGTGCGGCCCCCTCTTGCAGCCGGACCGCGGCGATGCGCTGGACGAATCGCTCCGGTGCATCGAGGAAGCCATCTTCATAGGCCACCGTGCACAGACCCGCGCAGGCCTGCAGCAGTTCCCCGGGCCGCAAGAGAAAGTCCGGCCGGGCCGGGCGGCCGACGGTTTCGTTGCCCGCGGCGAAGGTTTCGTACAGCAGCACGCCGCCGGGCGCGACGCTGGCCACCAGCGTGGGCAGGAGCGGCCGCCACAGGTACCGGGTGACGACCACGGCGCCGAAGGTGCGGCCCGCCAACGGCCAGGGCCCGGCTTCGATGTCCGCGCAGAGGATTTCGCCCAGCCCCCGCAACGGGGCCAGCGCGTCGGGGTTGCGGTCCACCCCGGTCACGGGATGTCCGCGCCCGTGGAGCCAGCGCAGGTGCCGGCCGCTGCCGCAGGCCACGTCCAGCACGCTGGCGCCGGGCGGCAGGAGATGGGCCCAGCGCCGGACCCATTCCGAAGGCGGCTCAAGGCCGTGAATGGCTGGCATTTGCTATGAAAATAATAGCATTCAAGGCAATGAAATCGCCGGCATGAAGGCGATTTGGCGCCATCGTCAGAAGCAGGCCCACAGCTGGTCGGCCATCATCACCACGAAGTCCGGCTCCGCATACAGGAGGAACACGGCGGCCAGCAGCACCGCGCCGGCGGCGCCCCAGGCCCACGCCCGGTGGGCGCGAGCTGGGCGCGCGGTGCGGGCAGGGCCCGGCGAGGGGTGCGGGGTGGGCGGCATGTTCCGGCGCTTTTCAGGCGGAGGCCGGTTGCGGCGCCCGGTGGATCGGGCTTTCCTTGACCGGCAGGTTCACCAGTCCGGCCAGCACGCCCAGGCCGATGGCCAGGTACCAGACCAGGTCGTAGCTGCCGGTGGTGTCGTACAGGTAGCCCCCCAGCCAGACGCCCAGGAAGCTGCCGATCTGGTGGCTGAAGAACACGAACCCGCCCAGCATGGACAGGTGCTGCACGCCGAAGATCTGCGCCACCGTGGCGTTGGTGGGCGGGATGGTGGACAGCCACAGCACGCCCATCACCGCCGAGAACACGTACACCGACAGCGGCGACAGCGGCACCAGCAGGAACACGCTGATCGCCACGGCCCGGGCGAAGTAGATGAAGGCGAGGATGTAGCGCTTGGGATTGCGCTGGCCCAGCGTGCCGGCGATGTACGTGCCGAACACGTTGAACAGACCGATCAGCGCCAGCGCGTAGCTGGCCACCTGCGGCGACATGCCGTGGTCCTTGAGGTAGCTGGGCATGTGCACGCCGATGAACACCACCTGGAAGCCGCAGACGAAGTAGCCCGCCGTCAGCATCAGGAAGCTCGGGTAGCGCAGCGCCTCGCCCATGGCCTGGCCCACCGTCTGCGAGCGCGGGGTGGTGGTGCGGCTTCGAAAGCCCGGCTCGCGCAGGCCGAAGGCCAGCGGCACGATCAGCAGCACCATGGCCGAGAGCACCAGCAGCGCCTCCTGCCAGCCCAGGCGCACGATGAGCTGGCCCTCCACCGGCACCATCAGGAACTGCCCGAACGAGCCGGCCGCCGCCGCCACGCCCATGGCCCAGGAACGCCTCTCCGGGGCGATCTGCCGGCCCAGCACGCCGTAGATGACCGCATAGGTGGTGCCCGCCTGCGCCGCGCCGATCAGCACGCCCGCGGTCAGGGCGAAGAGCGCCGGCGTGGGCGACAGGGCCATGCCGACCAGGCCCAGTCCATACAGCACGGCTCCGCCGATCAGCACGCGGAAGGCGCCGAACCGGTCGGCCGCCATGCCCGCGAAGATGCCAAAGCAGCCCCAGGCGAGGTTCTGCACCGCGATGGCCAGCGCGAACGACTGGCGGGTCCAGCCCATGTCCTGGGTGATGGGCTGCAGCCACAGCCCGAAGCCGTGGCGGATGCCCATGGACAGCGTGACGATGGCGGCGCCACACGCCAATACCTGGGCCATGGACAATTTCTGGGGGTCTTGAGGCATCCGGCAAATGTAGCCAAAGCGGCGCATTCGCGTGCACGCCTTCGCGACCCATTCCACCGCGGGCATCGGCGGCGGGTAAAAAGAGGGCTGGGTTTATATCCAGCCCATCCGGTCCTGCGGCACTACAATCCGCCCCCATGGCAGCCAAACCCTCCTCCACCCCGCCAAGCGAATACTCCGAAGGCTCGATCCGCGTCCTCAAGGGACTGGAACCCGTCAAGCAGCGTCCGGGCATGTACACCCGCACCGACAACCCGCTGCACATCATCCAGGAAGTGCTGGACAACGCGGCCGACGAGGCGCTCGCCGGCCATGGCAAGAAGATCAAGGTCACGCTGCACGCCGACGGCTCGGTCAGCGTGGAAGACGACGGCCGCGGCATCCCGTTCGGCCTGCACCCCGAAGAAAAGGCCCCGGTGATCGAACTCGTGTTCACCCGCCTGCACGCGGGCGGCAAGTTCGACAAGGGCTCGGGCGGCGCCTATAGCTTCTCGGGCGGCCTGCACGGCGTGGGCGTCTCGGTGACCAATGCGCTGGCCCTGCGTCTGGAGGCCAGCACCCACCGCGAGGGCAAGGTGGCCCGCCTGGTGTTCGAAGGCGGCGACGTGACCGAGCCGCTGGTGGCCCGACCGCTGGCCGCCGGTGAGCGCAAGCAGGGCACCACGGTGCGCGTGTGGCCCGACGGCAAGTACTTCGAGGCGACCGCGCTGCCCATGGGCGAGCTCACGCACCTGCTGCGCAGCAAGGCGGTGCTGATGCCCGGCGTGTCGGTCTCCCTCGTGAACGAGAAGACGCGCGAGACGCAGACCTGGCAGTACAAGGGCGGCCTGCGCGACTACCTCGGCCAGACCTTGAACGCCGACCCGGTGATCCCGCTGTTCGAGGGCGAAGGCTTCGCCGACCGGCACCACGAGAGCTTCGCCGAAGGCGAGGGCGCCGCCTGGTGCGTGGCCTTCACCGAGGACGGCCACCCGGTGCGCGAGAGCTACGTCAACCTGATCCCCACCAGCGCGGGCGGCACGCACGAAAGCGGCCTGCGCGACGGCCTGTTCAATGCCGTCAAAAGCTTCATCGAACTGCATTCGCTGCTGCCCAAGGGCGTCAAGCTGCTGCCCGAGGACGTCTTCGCCCGCGCCAGCTACGTGCTGTCGGCCAAGGTGTTGGACCCGCAGTTCCAGGGCCAGATCAAGGAGCGGCTGAATTCCCGCGACGCGGTGCGGCTGGTGAGCGGCTTCGTGCGCCCGGCGCTCGAGTTGTGGCTGAACCAGCACGTCGACTATGGCAAGAAGCTGGCCGAGCTGGCCATCAAGGCCGCGCAGACGCGCCAGAAGGCCGGCCAGAAGGTCGAAAAGCGCAAGGGCTCCGGCGTGGCCGTGCTGCCCGGCAAGCTCACCGACTGCGAGAGCCGCGACTTGGCGCACAACGAGGTCTTCCTGGTCGAGGGCGACTCGGCCGGCGGCAGCGCCAAGATGGGCCGCGACAAGGAAAGCCAGGCCATCCTGCCGCTGCGCGGCAAGGTGCTCAACACCTGGGAGGTGGACCGCGACCGGCTCTTCGGCAACACCGAGATCCACGACATTTCCGTGGCCATCGGCGTGGACCCGCACGGACCCAATGATTCGCCCGACCTCTCGGGCCTGCGCTACGGCAAGGTCTGCATCCTGTCCGATGCCGACGTGGACGGCTCGCACATCCAGGTGCTGTTGCTCACCCTGTTTTTCCGCCATTTTCCGAAGCTCATCGAGACCGGCCACATCTACGTGGCACGCCCGCCGCTGTTTCGAGTGGACGTGCCGGCGCGCGGCAAGAAGCCGGCCTCCAAGATGTATGCGCTGGACGAGGGCGAGCTGGTGGCCATTCTCGACAAATGCGCCAAGGACGGCGTGGCGCGCGAGAAGTGCCAGATCAGCCGCTTCAAGGGCCTGGGCGAGATGAACGCCGAGCAGCTGTGGGAAACCACGCTCAACCCCGACACGCGCCGCCTGCTGCCCGTGCAGCTGGGCGACATGGACTTCGCCGCCACCGAGGGCCTCATCACCAAGCTGATGGGCAAGGGCGAGGCCGCCGCGCGCCGCGAACTGATGGAACTGCACGGCGACGCCGTGGAAGTGGACATCTGAGCCATGGCCTGGCGCGACCGGTTCGGACGTTCGGGCCTTTCAGGCCTCTGGCGCATGGTTTGCGCCGGCATGCTGCTATTGTTTTTGCAGCAAACGGCGCGCGCCGACCTGTGGGCCTATGTGGATGAGCGCGGCGTGACCCACTTCGCGGCCGAGCAGGTGGACGGGCGCTACGGGCTGTTCTTTCGCGGCAACGATTTCGACTCCACCCGCGACGGCCCGGCGGCGGCATCCGCGGGCGCCACCGCGGCCACGCCGTCCGGTGCCCGGCTGCTGGCGTTCTTCGACATCTCCCCCGACTACAAGCGCGTCAAGCACCACCTGCGCGCATCGGCCAGCCAGAACGGCGTGGACTATGAACTGCTGCAGGCATTGATCGCCACCGAATCGGGCTTCGACGCGCGCGCCGTATCGCCCAAGGGCGCGGTGGGACTGATGCAGCTCATGCCGGCCACGGCGTCCCGCTTCGGCGTGGCGGGCGAGGCGCGCCGCTCGGTGGAGCAAAAGCTCACCGAACCGGCGATCAATGTGTCGGCCGGCACGCGCTACCTGCGGCACCTGCTGGACCTCTTCGATGGCCGCACCGACCTGGCGCTGGCCGCCTACAACGCGGGCGAGGGCGCCGTGCAGCGCGCCGGCAACCGCATTCCGGCCTACCGCGAAACGCAGAACTACGTGAAAAGCGTGCTGGGCCTGTATGCCCAGCTCAAGCCCCCGGCACCGCTGCTGGCCCACCGGGCCACGCCGGGCCGCGTGCGCATGGAACTGGGCGCCGGTTCCGATGACACCCCATCCCAAAGCGCTGCGGCCGGCCTGCCGGCCCGCACCGTCGGCGCCCCGCGCGCCCCTTGACCTTCGATTTCCCGAATGAGCGACCAAACCCCTCTCGATCTTTCCCCGCCCGAATCGGACGACAGCCTGGGCCTGGCCGGCTACGCCCAGCGCGCCTACCTGGAGTACGCCCTGTCCGTGGTCAAGGGCCGCGCGCTGCCCGACGTGTGCGACGGCCTCAAGCCCGTGCAGCGCCGCATCCTCTACTCCATGGACCGCATGGGCCTGGGGTATTCGGGCCCGACCCGCAACGTGGCGGCCAAGCCGGTCAAGAGCGCCCGCGTGGTGGGCGACGTGCTGGGCCGTTTCCACCCCCACGGCGACCAGTCGGCCTACGACGCGCTGGTGCGCCTGGCGCAGGACTTCAACCAGCGCTACCCGCTGATCGATGGCCAGGGCAACTTCGGCAGCCGCGACGGCGATGGCGCCGCGGCCATGCGCTACACCGAGGCGCGGCTGTCGCGCATCACCAGCCTGCTGCTCGACGAGATCGACGAGGGCACGGTTGATTTCATGCCCAACTACGACGGCAGCACGCAGGAGCCGCGCCAGCTGCCCGCGCGCCTGCCGTTCGCGCTGCTCAACGGCGCCAGCGGCATCGCGGTGGGCCTGGCGACCGAAATCCCGAGCCACAACCTGCGCGAGATCGCCGATGCCTGCGTGGCGCTCATCAAGGCGCCGCAGCTGTCCGAGGCGGAGCTGATGGCCATCGTGCCCGGGCCGGACTACCCCGGCGGCGGCCAGATCATCAGCACGGCGGGCGACATCGCCGACGCCTACCGCACGGGGCGCGGCAGCCTCAAGGTGCGCGCGCGCTGGAAGATCGAAGACCTCGCGCGCGGCCAGTGGCAGCTCATCGTGACCGAGCTGCCGCCCGGCGTCAGCACGCAGAAGGTGCTGGAGGAGATCGAGGAAATCACCAACCCCAAGGTCAAGGCCGGCAAGAAGGCCCTGTCGCAGGACCAGGTGCAGCTCAAGGGCAGCGTGCTGGCCGTGCTCGATGCCGTGCGCGACGAGTCCAGCAAGGACGCGCCGGTGCGCCTGGTGTTCGAGCCCAAGACCGGCAAGGTGCCGCAGCAGGAACTGATCACCACGCTGCTGGCGCACACCAGCCTGGAGACCTCCTCGCCCATCAACCTGACCATGGTGGGGCTGGATGGCAAGCCAGTGCAGAAGTCGCTGCGCAAGATGCTGGAGGAATGGATCGCCTTTCGCCAGGGCACCATCGTGCGGCGCTCGCAGCACCGCCTGGGCAAGGTGCTGGACCGCATCCACATCCTCGAAGGGCGGCAGATCGTGCTGCTCAACATCGACGAGGTGATCGCCATCATCCGCGCGAGCGACGAGCCCAAGGCGGCGCTGATCGCGCGCTTCGCGCTGTCGGACCGGCAGGCCGAGGACATCCTGGAAATCCGCCTGCGCCAGCTGGCGCGGCTGGAGGCCATCAAGATCGAGCAGGAGCTGAAGGAGCTGCGCGCCGAGCAGGGCAAGCTGGAGGACATTCTGGGCAACCCCGGTTCGCTGCGGCGCCTGATGATCCGGGAGATCGAGGCCGACGCCAAGACCTTCGCCGATGCGCGCCGCACGCTCATCCAGGCCGAGAAGAAGGCCATCGCGGAGGTGCGCGTGGTGGACGAGCCCGTGACCGTGGTCGTCTCGCAAAAGGGCTGGGTGCGCGCGCGCAGCGGCCATGGGCACGAGCCGGGCAGCTTCGCCTTCAAGGCGGGCGACGGCCTGTATGCCACCTTCGAATGCCGCACGGTCGACACGCTGCTGGCCTTCGGCAGCAACGGCCGGGTGTACTCGGTGGCGGTGTCGCTGCTGCCCGGCGCGCGCGGCGATGGCCAGCCGGTCACCACGCTCATCGAGCTGGAGTCGGGCACGCAGCTGCTGCATTATTTCGCCGGGCCGGCGGTCGCCACGCTGCTGCTGGCGGGCTCGGGCGGCTACGGCTTCCTCGCCTCGGTCGAGAACATGACGGCGCGCCAGCGGGGCGGCAAGGCCTTCCTCTCGCTGGGCGAGGGCGAGACCGTGTGCCGCCCGTCCCACGCCTGGGGCACCAGTGGCGCGCAACTGCTGGCGCCGGCCACGCACGTGGCCTGCGCATCGGCGGGCGGACGCATCCTGACCTTCGAGATCGGCGAGCTCAAGACCATGGCCAACGGCGGCCGGGGCCTGATGCTGATCGACCTGGAGCCGAAGGACACGCTGGCGGGCGCAGTGGCGTACACGCGCAGCATCCGCCTGGAAGGCCTGGGGCGCGGCGGCAAGGAGCGCGAGGAGACGCTGGAGATCCGTTCGCTGAACAACGCCCGCTCGCCGCGCGGGCGCAAGGGCAAGGCCGCCGATCTGGGCTTCAAGCCGTCGGCGGTGTTCCGGGTCGAATAACCCCCCGGTCGCCGCGCAGCCGCCCAGCGGCCCGCGGCGACGGGGCGCTGGGGCTCCTCAG
>NZ_BAAJYS010000040.1:0-23960 GCF_057543315.1 Acidovorax sp. KPB24-07 | reverse complement strand
AGCCATTGCGCGCCGGCCAGCGTGGCCCGGTCGGTGGCCGTCGCGGCGCGCAGCCCGGCCTCGGGCACCAGCGTGTACCGGGTGGGTGGCTGCAAGGGCGCCAGCGTGACCGTTTCGGCCCCCAGGCTGGGCAGCAGCCCGATCTCGCGCAGCAGCAGCAGTTCGAAGCTGCGCAGCACGGGTTCGAGCGCATCGCCGTGCTCGCTGCCGAGCACCCGCACCACGCCGGCATAGGCGTCGAACAGGGGCGCATGGGCATCCTCGCGGGCCATCAGGCGCATCAGCAGTTCGTTGAGGTACAGACCCGACAGCAACGCATCGCCCGTGGGCATGACGTGCCCGCCCACCCACTCCGCGCCCTTGAGCGCATGGATCTCGCCCTGTCCATCGCCCGACAGGGTGTAGTTGACCCGCAGTGGTTGCAGCGGCAGCAGCACGGGGCGAAAGTTGGAGGTGGGCTTCTTGGCGCCCTTGGCGACCAGCGCGACCCGGCCATGGTGCCGCGTGAACACGTCCAGGATCAGGCTGGACTCGCTCCAGTCGTAGCGGTGCAGCACATAGGCGGGTTCGTCGGCAATACGGCGCACAGCCATGGGTTGCTATTCTTTCAATAGCGACCAGTGCTTGATGGACAAGCGCTGGATGAGGGTTTTCTTTGGGTCGGGCACCCGGCACACGGGTGCGCCGAGCCCCGGGGTGGCCCACGGCGCCGAGGCCGCCGAAGCAGCGCAGGGTCGATTCACTCGTAGCCGAACGAGCGCACGCGCGCTTCGTCGTCGGCCCAGCCGGAACGCACCTTGACCCAGATCTCGATGAACACCTTGGCGTCCATGAGCTTTTCCAGCTCCTGCCGCGCTTCGGTACCGATGCGCTTGAGGCGCTCGCCCTTCTCCCCGATCACCATGGCCTTGTGGCCGTCGCGCTCCACCACGATGGTGGCGGCGATACGGATCATGCGGCTCTTGGTCTTGCCCTTTTCTTCCTCGAACTTGTCGATGACGACGGTCGAGGTGTAGGGCAACTCGTCCCCCGTGAAGCGAAACAGCTTCTCGCGCACCGTCTCCGAGGCCAGGAACTTCTCGCTGCGGTCGGTGAGCTCGTCCTCGGCATACCACCAGGCCTGCTCGGGCAGGTACTTGGCGCAGATGCCGAACAGGCGCTCGATATCGCCCTTGTTCTTGGCCGACATGGGCACGAACTCGGCGAACGGATGGCGCTCCTGCATGCCCTTGAGCCACGGCGCGATTTCCGCGCGGCGGTGCACCGTATCGAGCTTGTTGGCGATCAGCAGCGTGGGGATGCCGGGCTTGAACAGCGACAGCACCTTGGCATCGGCCAGCGTGAAGCTGCCGGCCTCGACCACGAAAAGAATCAGGTCCACATCGCCGATGGCGCCCATCACCGTCTTGTTGAGCGACTTGTTGAGCGCCGTGCTGTGCTTGGTCTGGAAGCCCGGCGTGTCGACGAACACGAACTGCGTCTGCTCCATCGTGCGGATGCCGGTGATCCGGTGGCGCGTGGTCTGCGCCTTGCGCGAGGTGATGCTGATCTTCTGCCCCACCAGCGCATTGAGCAGCGTGGACTTGCCCACATTGGGCTTGCCCACGATGGCGATCAGGCCGCAACGCTGGCCGGTGGCATCCGCCGGGGCGCTGGCCGGCTTGGCGGCTGCCAGCATCGCTTCCAGGTCATTTTGGCCGTCAGCGCTAGATTCATCTGCGCCACCAGCTACATTTTTTGTAGCATCTTCATTCATGGATTCTTCGCTTTCAATAGGACCAGCATGGCCGCTGCCGCCGCCTGCTCGCCTGCCCGGCGTGAGCCGCCGATGCCGCGCTCGGTCAGGCCCAGTTCGGAGATTTCGCACTCCACATCGAAGGTCTGGCGGTGTGCAGCCCCCACCGTACCCACCACCCGGTACTGCGGCAACTTCATTTTGCGACCCTGCAGCCACTCCTGCAACGCGGTTTTGGGGTCCTTGGCGGCCGCCTCCATCTGCGGGTTGATCTCCACGCCTTGAAAGAGCCGGTGGACCAGGGCCTCGGCCTGCAGGTACCCGGCATCGAGGTACACCGCGCCGATGAGCGCCTCCAGCGCGTCGGCCAGGATGGATGGCCGCAGCTTGCCGCCCGATTTGGCCTCGCCCTCGCCCAGGCGCAGCACGTCGGGCAGCTTCAGGCGCAATGCCAGTTCATGGAGGGTCTCCTGCCGGACCAGATTGGCCCGCACGCGGGACAGATCCCCCTCGGGCAGATCGCGCAGGCGCTGGTACAGCAGGCTGGACACCGCCAGGCTGAGGACGGAATCGCCCAGGAACTCCAGGCGCTCATTGTGGTCGGCGGAAAAGCTGCGGTGCGTGATGGCGCGCTGCAGCAGCGAAGGATCGGAGAAAGCATGCTGCAGGCGGTCCTGCAGTGCGGAAAGGCTGGGTTGCACCGACTACTTGGTCTGTTCTTGGAATCGATAAACGAGATAGGCCGGGCCGGCCAGGGCGATCTCGCGCGAGTAGCTGAAGGACACGACGATCTTCTCGTTGCGCTTGGTCACCTCGAGGTCCTTGCCCTGGACCGAGCTGATGTTGTCGATCGATGCGGCACGGTCGAAGATGGCGCGCACGTCCGGCACTGAACTGCCTTCCCGCGCGGCCTTGTTGGCGGCCTTGCTGATGGCCTGGTACTCCAGGAAGATCGGCACCGACTGCCCGCCGATGGCAAAGGCGGCCACGGCCAGCAGGCCGATGAAAATCAGTCCGATGAACGACAGGCCGCGCTGGCGCGCGCGGCTGGCGGTACGGTGCAATGCCATGATGATCTACCCCTCTTTGGTATTGGCGGTGGTGAAACGTGCGAAGCCGGTGCTCAGCGGAACGGACCGATGCGCTTGAGGTTGCCGAAGTTCATCCAGACGAAGAAGGCCTTGCCCACGATGTTGGCGTCCGGCACGAAGCCCCAGTAGCGCGAATCGAGGGAGTTATCCCGGTTGTCGCCCATCATGAAATACTGGCCCTCGGGCACCTTGCACACCACCCCCTCGACGCTGTAGCGGCAGTTCTGGCGGTTCGCGAAATCGCTGGCGCCCTGAACGAAGGCCGGCACGTCGGGGTTGTTGATCATGCGGTGGCGGTGGTCGCCCAACTGCTCTTCGAACTGCTTGAAGTAGCGCATCGTGTCTTCGTCGAAGAAGTCCGGCACGGCGGAGGTTTCCACCACCTGCCCATTCACCGTGAGGCGCTTGTTCAGGTAGGCCACTTCGTCGCCGGGCACGCCCACCACGCGCTTGATGTAGTCCATGCTGGGCTGGGGCGGGTAGCGGAACACCATCACATCGCCGCGTTGGGGCGCATTGCCCTGCGTGAGCTTGGTGTTGATGACGGGCAGGCGGATGCCGTAGGTGAACTTGTTCACCAGGATCAGGTCGCCCACCAGCAGCGTGGGAATCATCGAGCCCGAGGGAATCTTGAACGGCTCGAACAGGAACGAGCGCAGCAGGAACACCACGGCGATCACCGGGAACAGGCCGGCGGTCCAGTCCAGCCACCAGGGCTGCATCAGGATGCGGTCCTTGGCCTCCTGCACGTCGCCGTCCACCTTCTGGATGCCCATGCGGTCCAGTTCGGCGCGCCGATGGGCCGCCGCATCTTCGATCGCCTGGGCCGCCCTGCGGCGGCGCGGCAGGAAGACCAGCCGCTCCGCCAGCCAGTAGGCCCCCGTCACCACGGTCGCCAGGAACAGCAGCAGGGCGAAGTTGCCTTCGATGGCCCCCATGTACCAGGCCCCAACGTAGGCCACGAAAGCGGCGAGGATCACGGAGGTCACGTATTGCATGGCCTGCATCTCAGTCTTCCACCTGCAAAATGGCCAGAAACGCTTCCTGGGGCACTTCCACCGAACCGATCTGCTTCATGCGTTTCTTGCCTGCTTTTTGTTTCTCGAGAAGCTTGCGCTTGCGGCTGATGTCGCCGCCGTAGCATTTTGCCAGCACGTTCTTGCGCAACGCCTTGATGGTTTCGCGCGCGATGATGTTCGCGCCGATCGCCGCCTGGATGGCCACGTCGTACATCTGGCGGCTGATGATCTCGCGCATCTTGGCCACCACGGCACGGCCGCGGTACTGCGACTGCGAGCGGTGCACGATGATGGACAGCGCATCGACCTTCTCGCCGTTGAGCAGGATGTCCACCTTCACCACGTCGGAGGCTCGGTACTCCTTGAATTCGTAGTCCATCGACGCATAGCCGCGCGACACCGACTTGAGCTTGTCGAAGAAGTCCAGCACGATCTCGCCCAGCGGCATCTCGTAGGTCAGCATGACCTGGCGGCCGTGGTAGGCCATGTTCATCTGCACGCCGCGCTTCTGGTTGGCCAGTGTCATCACCGGGCCGACGTAGTCTTGCGGCATGTAGAGGTGCACCGTCACGATGGGCTCGCGCACCTCCTCCAGTCGGCCTTGGTCTGGCATCTTGGAGGGGTTCTCGACCATCACCACTTCGCCGTCGGCCTTCACCACCTGGTAGACCACGCTGGGCGCGGTCGTGATCAGGTCCTGGTCGAACTCGCGCTCCAGGCGTTCCTGCACGATTTCCATGTGCAGCAGGCCCAGGAAGCCGCAGCGAAAGCCGAAGCCCAGCGCCTGGCTGACTTCGGGCTCGTAGTGAAGCGAGGCATCGTTGAGCTTGAGCTTTTCCAGCGCATCGCGCAACGAGTCGTACTCGCTCGCTTCGGTCGGGTACAGGCCGGCAAACACCTGGGGCTGGATTTCCTTGAACCCCGGCAGCGCTTCGGTCGCCGGACCGGCATTGTTGGGCAGCTTCTTTTCCAGCGTGATGGTGTCGCCCACCTTGGCGGCCTGCAGTTCCTTGATGCCGGCAATGATGTAGCCCACCTGGCCGGCGTCGAGCGAGTTGCGCGATTCGTTCGCGGGCGTGAACACACCCAGGTTGTCGGCGTTGTACACCGCGCCGCTGGCCATCATCTTGAAGCGCTCGCCCTTCAGCAGGCGGCCATCGACCACGCGCACCAGCATCACGACGCCGACGTACGGATCGAACCAACTGTCGATGATCATCGCGCGCAGCGGGCCATCGGCCTGGCCGCGCGGCGCAGGCACCTTGGCCACGATGGCTTCGAGAATCTCATCGATGCCCATGCCCGTCTTGGCAGAGCAGGGAATCGCATCGGTCGCATCGATACCGATCACGTCCTCGACTTCGGCCTTCGCGTTGTCGGGATCCGCGTTCGGCAGGTCCATCTTGTTCAGCACGGGCACCACCTCCACGCCGAGGTCCAGCGCGGTGTAGCAGTTGGCCACGGTCTGGGCTTCCACGCCCTGCGACGCATCGACGACCAGCAGCGCACCTTCGCAGGCCGAAAGCGAGCGCGAGACTTCATACGAGAAGTCCACGTGGCCCGGCGTGTCGATCAGATTGAGGTTGTAGATCTGGCCGTCTTTGGCCTTGTATTGCAGCGCCGCCGTCTGCGCCTTGATGGTTATCCCACGCTCTTTTTCGATGTCCATCGAGTCGAGCACCTGGGCTTCCATATCACGCTCGGCAAGCCCGCCACAGCGCTGAATCAAGCGATCCGCCAAGGTCGATTTGCCATGGTCGATGTGCGCAATGATGGAAAAATTTCTGATGTGGTTCATCAAGGGAAAGCGACAAGTGATTGAATTAAAACGGAGCGCACAAGAAAAAAGGGCGCGTCAAATGGTGACGCGCCCTGAACCAACAATCATTTGGCAACTGCGATGGTTGGAACTTCATTGTAGGCAAAAAGGCCGAGAGGGAAAGTCCGCCCGACAAGGTTCAGAAGGCGTTGCCGCCTTGCAACGCGCATTTTATACACAGCTTATTCACAAAACGCTTTCCACTTCCGGAATAACTTGTGGGCACACTGTGGATCACCTGTGAATGGTTAAAGACCATCCCACACATGGTGGCGCAGAATTGAATCGATATGCAGTTAAGCCGTGAAAAGCAGGCGCCATTCTATCGAAAACGATCAATGGAAATGCCGCGCAAAAACGTTGAGGGACCAAACCGGATTTCTGCGCAAAGGCCCCAAACCCCACTTTGGGATGGGGCTTTGTGCGGTCACCGGTCAACGTGCCGGACGGATCAACGCATATTGGGCCCATTCGCCGCGGCGGAACAGCACGTTGATGGGCTTGCTCTTGTCCGCCTTGGCCAGGGCCGCCTCGAAGTCCTTCAGGTTGGCCACTTCGATATTGGCGATGGAAAGAATCACGTCACCTTCGCGCAGGCCGGCACGCGCGGCCGAATCCGTGGCCGCGTTGACACGCAGCCCGCCCTTGAGCTTCAGCTCCTTTTTCTGGGCTTCAGTCAGCTCTGCAACCGCCAGGCCCAGTTGCTGGGCGGCTGGAGAAGGCTTGGGTTTTGCGCTTTCACGCTCGCCACCTTTGCTCGCCACCGGCTTGTCATCCGGCTCGATCTCGGCCACGGTAATGGAGAGATCTTTGCTCGCACCTCGGCGGAAGACCGTCACGGTGCTCTTGTTGCCCGGCTTGGTATTGCCCACCAGGCGCGGCAGATCGGCGGTTTTTTCGATGGTCTTGCCGTCGAACTTCGTGATGATGTCACCCGCCTCCACGCCCGCCTTGTCGGCAGGAGACCCCGCCTCCACCCCACTCACGAGCGCCCCCTGGGGCTTGCCCAGACCGATCGACTCGGCCACATCCTTGGTGACCTGGCCGATCTGCACGCCGATGCGCCCGCGCGTCACGCGACCCGTGGCACGCAACTGGTCGCTGACCCGAATGGCCTCATCCATGGGAATGGCGAAGGAGATCCCCATGAAGCCGCCCGAGCGAGAGTAGATCTGGCTGTTGATGCCGACGACCTCGCCACGCATGTTGATCAGCGGTCCGCCGGAGTTGCCCGGGTTGATCGCGACGTCCGTCTGGATGAAGGGCAGGTAATCGCCCGTGTCGCGCTGCTTGGCGCTGACGATGCCCGCGGTCACAGAGTTTTCAAGCCCGAAGGGCGAGCCGATCGCCATGACCCACTCACCGACCCGCAGCCGGTTGAGATCGCCCACCTTGACGGCCGGCAATCCGGTGGCTTCGATCTTGACCACGGCCACATCCGTACGCTTGTCGGCGCCCACGATCTTGGCTTTGAACTCGCGCTTGTCGGTCAGGGTGACGATGACCTCGTCCGCGCCCTCCACCACGTGCGCGTTGGTCATCACATAGCCGTCTTGCGTGAGGATGAAGCCAGAGCCCACGCCGCGTGGCTGCTCTTCCTCGGGCTGTGCACGGTGGCGCTGCTGGCGCTGCGCATTGGGCGGCACGGGCACGCCGAAGCGGCGGAAGAACTCGAGCATCTCCTCGTCCATGGCGTTCGGGCCGGCACGCTCCGCGGCCTTCTCCAGCGTGCGGATGTTGACCACCGACGGCCCGACCTGATCCACCAGGTCCGTGAAATCCGGCAGGCCCCGGACCGTGGGTGGCGGCGTTTGCGCCAACACAGTGACAGGCACAGCCGCAGAGGCAGCGGTCAATGCCATCGCGACGGCCACCGCGCACGATTGCAGATTTTTCCAGTTCGTCGTCATCGGCATCATCGTTCTTTCAAAATTCAGAGGAGACATCGGGAGCAGCAAAAGGACTTCGTATTGCAAGGTTCACATTTGGTTCCCGCCATACCACAGTCAGCAGCCCATGCATCCGCCCCAGTGGGACGGCTTGGGCAGCAGCGGCACTGCTCAACGGGCGTATTCCAATTGCTCGGCCACCAGCCGCAAGGTTTCCTGCGGCACCTCACCCACCGCCGTGAGCCACATGTTGCCTGAAACGCGTTGCGCCAGGGTCTGGGTGGCCCCCATGCTGCCCGCGCTCGGGCCGGCAGCATGGCGGAAGGCGTCGTAAGGCTCCAAGAAGAGCGAGACCGTCGCCAGCCCATCCGAGAGCAGGCAATGCAAGGGAAGGCCCGACTGCGCAACAGCCGCATCCTCTTGCTTGTAGCAATCCCCAGGGGTGAATCCACCCACCGGCGCTCTCAGACGCCAGCCTTCGGCTTGCGCGGTGGTCTTGCGCATGGCAACCCTGACCACCCGGAAGTCGCGTACGTCATCCATCATGCCCACGAGGCGCGCAAATGGCACCGCGTTATCCAGCTCCAGCTGAGAAAACGCCGCCTGCTCCAGCACGCGCCCCCGCAGGTCGAGGGTCTGCAGCTTCAATATCAAACCCGAGGCTTCGGCCACCCACATGCGGTAACCGAATCGCAGCCCATCCCTGGGTCGCAGCCAAGCCACTTCACTTTCGTGGCCCGCAACGCGTTCACGCCCCAAGGTCTGCACCGTGTAGTGCGCATCCAGTCCGCGATCAGCCGTTTCCGGCAGCCGCGGGAACAAGCTGGGCATGTCGCGACGATCCTCACGCACCATGCGCGCCTGGGGCAAGAAGGTGCGGACGAGCCCCTCCCGGCGATAGACCACGCGGGGAGACCCGTTCAATGCCTCGATGCGCTCGATCTGGTCGTTTCCATCGGCCGCATGCCAGATACGGGAACTCACCATGGCCCCCGATGCAGACAACACCACAAAAGTACCGCTGTAGCTGTGCTCTCGGGAGGCGCGATGAATGCGCTCCAGCCAACCGGAAATGGAACGTGCGTCGCCAGACACCACCGCACTGGATGCAGCAACGGCGGGCGGCGGCCCGGCCAACGCGTGGCCCGAACCGGCCACGAGCAGCACCCACGCCAGAGCGTGGCGCATTGAAGCCGCCCTATTCAGGTAGCCAGCCAAGGCACGAACACCTCTGACTCGAGGCTGGTGAGCGGCGTACAAGGGGCCTTCCTGGCCTGTCTTCACGATCTCAGCGCGCCGGAGCCTCGAAGGTGGCATTGCGCAGAAAACCCGCCGGCATTTGCAGCGCCGACGTATTGCCAAACTGTTTGTGCGCGGCCAGCAACTCATCCAGCCGCGGATCGCGGATCATGACCTGCGGTGCGCTTCCTTCCGTTGCGTCTGCCACCGCCACCGCCGCAGGAGCGGCGGTCACTGGCGCAGCGGAAGCCATCTGCGCTCCTTCGGACCCAGCCTGAATCCCCGTCATGGCCGTCCATCCGATTGCACCGACAGCGGCGAGCGAAGCAAAACCCGCAGCCATTTTCCAGCGAAACACGGAGGCATTGGCAGCCACAGCAGGCGTCACGACCTCCGCGACAGCTCCTTGCACGACGGCACTGGCCACCAACGGAGGGCGCTGAATGCCCTCCGCTTCGATCTGGCTGCGAAGCCGGTCCACCAGTGAGGAATTCACCGGACGCGCCAACTCGGAAGAGCGAAGCACGTCGCCGATCAGGTGATACATCTGCCACGTTTCAAAGCCGTCCGCATTGCTGCTGGCATAGTCCACGGCTTGACCAAACTCCTGGCCTCGCAGCTGCCCATCCGCAAGGGCAGACAAATGTTCACGCATTTTCAGATCGTCATTCATGGTCGTTCCCCAGCCATCACGTTTTGCTTCACTGCTCTGCCATTCACACCGCGCTACCACCGCTTGCCCGACTGCTTCTCCAACAAAGGGCGGACACGGGCCGATATGGCTTCCCGCGCTCGAAAGATACGGGAACGTACGGTGCCGATGGGGCAATCCATGGCAGCCGCAATCTCCTCGTAGGTCAACCCTTCAATCTCACGCAATGTCACCGCCTGGCGCAAATCTTCAGGCAGCGCATCCATTGCAGCGTTCACCGCCACCGCGATTTCCTGGGCTGCGAGCACGGTCTCGGGCGTCTCGTCGGTGGTTAGTTCATGCCCCAGTCGGGAAGTTTCATCGTCGTCATCACTTCCTCGCAAGGCATTTTCCGAGATGACGGGATTGCGCTTCATGTCGACCAGCGCCTTCTTGGCGGTGTTGACCGCGATCCGATAGAGCCAGGTATAGAACTGCGCCTCTCCCCGGAATTTGTGCAGTGCGCGATACGCCCGGATGAACGTTTCCTGGGCAATGTCCTGTACGAGATCGGAATCGCGGACCATGCGACCAATGAGCCGTTCGATGCGCCGCTGATACTTGATCACCAGCAGTTCGTACGCCCTCTGGTCACCCGCAACCGTGCGCTCCACAAGCTGAAGGTCACTGTCGGCGGAAGGCGGGGGCATGGAAGCAGTCATGAAAAAAGGGGCTCACGCGTCGCCGCGCCGGACAGAGAACATGCCGTCGGCACGGGGCTCTGGCTTGGGGCGCGAATATACCGCACGGCGCAGCGCCGCCCAGGCCTCCCGCGGCTGGGTACGCTCGAGGCACAACCACTGGGTCCGGCCATCGACTCTATGCAGTTGCACCAAGAGGAAAGACTGGAAATCCGCATGGACAACCAATTCACCTGCAACAGGCATTTCTGCATTTTGATTCAAGGACCAATGCAAACCATCCCAATGCAGGGCACCCACGGGCAGCCTGAACCAAAAGCGCCAAGCCAGGCCGGCAAACGCGCCCCACAAGACGAAGAACACAGTGCCTCGAAGCAGGCCATCCCCAGCAGATTGCGCGATCCACGCGGCAAAGCCCCCAAGGCCAGCAAGCAGGGCGCCAGCAATGAACCAGCCCAACCTGCGGCTCCGCGCCACCTCATGGCGGGTCGCTGGGGCATGAAAAGACTTGGCGGAGCGGGTCATTGCCGAGCCCACCCTTCCATCACAGCTGGCCGACCGGCACCGCGCAGCGGTCTGGCCACCCCGTCAAACGCGCTTGAAAACCAGCGTGCCGTTGGTGCCGCCAAAACCAAAATTGTTCTTCACCGCGATGTTCATCTTCATGTCTCGGGCGACGTTGGCGCAGTAGTCCAGATCGCATTCCGGGTCTTGCTCGAAGAGATTGATGGTTGGGGGCGCCTTCTGGTCACGCAACGCCATCACGGTGAACACGCTTTCAATCCCACCCGCACCGCCCAGCAAATGGCCGGTCATCGACTTTGTCGAGCTGATCACCGTCTTTTTGGCATGCTCGCCCAAAGCGGCCTTGATCGCATGGGTTTCGTTCAAATCGCCCAATGGCGTTGAGGTGCCGTGAGCATTGAGGTAATCCACCTCCTCGGCGTTGACACCGGCATTGCGCAGCGCGGCCTGCATGGCGCGGCGAGGGCCGTCCATATTGGGCGCCGTCATGTGCCCCGCATCGGCGCTCATGCCATAGCCGGACAATTCTGCGTATATCTTGGCGCCGCGGGCTTTGGCGTGCTCGTATTCTTCCAGCACCAGCACCCCTGCACCCTCGCCCAATACGAAGCCATCGCGGCCTTTGTCCCATGGGCGGGAGGCAGTCTTTGGATCATCGTTGCGAGTGGACAAGGCGCGCATGGCAGCAAAGCCACCCACACCCAGGGGAGAAACCGTGGCTTCCGTGCCGCCGGCGACCACCACATCGGCATCGCCATACTCGATCTTGCGCGCTGCCTCACCGATGCAATGCAGGCCCGTAGTACATGCCGTCACCACGGAAAGGTTCGGACCTTTGAAACCAAAGCGCATCGATACATGACCCGCCACCATGTTGATGATGGATGCTGGAACAAAAAAAGGCGTGATCCGGCGAGGACCCCGGCTTTCCAGTTCTGCATGGGTGTTTTCGATCAACGGCAACCCACCAATCCCAGACCCGATGATGCAGCCGATGCGCGTTGCCAGCTCTTCGTCCAACGCCTCGCCGGTCGGAAGGCCGGCATCACGCACCGCCTCATCCGCCGCAGCGATGCCGTAATGGATGAAGGTATCCATCGTGCGTGCATCCTTGGCGCTCATGTAGGCGCCAAGATCGAATCCCTTGACCTCACCCGCGATCTTGCAGGCAAAGTTCGAAGCGTCGAACTTGGTGATGAGGTCAATGCCGGATTGACCGGCCAGGATGTTGGCCCAGGCATCTGCCACCGTGTTTCCGACGGGGGTGATGCAACCCAGGCCGGTCACGACGACGCGACGACGGCTCATGCGCTAAGACTTTCTACGAATCTGTCTGAACTGAAGGCGCTCAGGCCTTCTGATGGGTATTGGCGTAGTCGATGGCGTTTTGCACCGTGGTGATCTTCTCTGCGTCTTCGTCAGGAATCTCGATGCCGAACTCGTCTTCCAGCGCCATCACCAGCTCCACCGTGTCCAGCGAGTCAGCGCCCAGGTCGGCCACAAAAGCCTTTTCATTGGTGACTTGCGATTCTTCAACGCCGAGTTGTTCGGCAATGATCTTTTTGACACGTGCTTCGATATCGCTCATGGTTTCCCTTTGAGGGTTGTGAATGAATCCGCGATTCTAGCTGCTTCGGGATCAGTCCCCTACCAGCCCGCCGTCGCGATGAATCGGCGCTAACTTTGCTCAATTACATGTACATGCCGCCATTGACATGCAACTCCTGACCCGTGACGTAACCTGCCTCTGCCGATGCCAGATAGGCAACCGCATGGGCAATGTCTTCTGGGCGGCCCATGTGGCCCATTGGAATCTGCGATTGCAGCGATTGCTGCTGCTCGGCAGGGAGTTGCGCGGTCATGTCGGTCGCAATGAAGCCAGGGGCCACGCAATTCACGGTAATGCCCCGGCTGGCCAGTTCACGGGCAAGGGCACGCGCCATGCCTGCCACGCCCGCCTTCGCTGCCACATAGTTGGCCTGGCCGGGATTGCCTGCCGACCCCACCACGCTGGTGATGTTGATGATGCGACCGAAGCGCTGTTTCATCATGGGTCGAATGACGGCGCGGCTCACCTGGAACACGGCCTTCAGATTGGTGTCGATGACCGCATCCCAGTCGTCGTCCTTCATGCGCATGGACAACGTGTCGCGGGTGATGCCAGCATTGTTCACCAGCACATGCAAACCACCATGCTGCTTCACGATGGTGTCGATCAACGCGTCGACAGCCGCCACATCCGTGACGTTCAGATTCACACCGTGGCCGCCGCCGGACGACAGTGCCTGAGAGATGCGCTGAGCGCCCTCATCCGTCGTCGCGGTACCGATCACCAAATAACCACGGGCCGTCAACACGGCCGCGATGGCAGCGCCGATGCCGCGCGATGCGCCAGTGACCAGCGCTACCTGGGGCTTTTCATTCAACGAAGGGGTATCGCTCATGCCAACAATGCTCGTGTTTCGGCCAGCGTGGCCGGGTCATAAATAGAAGCAGCGACCAGCTCTGGATCGATGCGCTTCGCCAAGCCCGCCAGCACCTTTCCAGGGCCGCACTCCACCAGATGCGTCACGCCGCGGGCTTTGAGCGCCTGCACGCACTCCACCCAGCGCACCGGACCGAAGGCTTGGCGGTAAAGCGCATCGCGGATGGCATCCGCCTCCTGCCGGACCGCGACATCCACGTTGTTGACGACTGGGATCTGCGGGGCCGCCAAGGAAAGCGCCGACAGGGCCTCCCGCAATTTCTCGGCTGCCGGCTTCATTAGGCTGGAGTGAAAAGGAGCGGATACCGGCAAGGGCAACGCACGCTTAGCGCCAGATGCCTTCAACAGTTCGCACGCCTTGTCGACGCCGGCTTTCGTGCCCGCAATCACGGTCTGGATGGGGTCGTTGAAATTCACGGCCTCCACTACTTCACCGCCATCCGCACCGAAAGATGCCGCCGCCGCAGCGCAACCTTCGATCACTTTGTGTGCATCCATGCCCAGAATGGCAGCCATGGCACCCACACCGACGGGAACTGCCTCCTGCATGGCGGCAGCACGCAGACGAACGAGCGGCGCGGCCTGCGCCAGCGTCAGCACCCCTGCCGCCACCAACGCCGAATATTCGCCGAGCGAGTGGCCGGCCACCGCTGCCGGGACATCACCGCCCTCCGAGACCCATGCGCGCCATGCGGCCACGCCAGCGACGAGCATGACCGGCTGGGTATTGGTCGTCAGCGAAAGCGCTTCTTTCGGGCCCTCATGAATCAAGCGTGCGATGTCTTCGCCCAGGGCGTCGGAAGCCTCCTGCAGGGTTTGCGCTACCACAGGGTGGTCGCCCCAGGCATCCAGCATGCCGACCGACTGGGAGCCCTGGCCGGGAAAAACAAATGCAAAAGATTTTTTGGTCGTCATAAACGAATGGTCAAAACCGCCTTCACCGCTTAATTTTTCGGCGTTTCAAGCTACAGTTTCAGGAGCACCGCACCCCATGTAAAACCGCCTCCCACGCCCTCCAGAAGCAACGTCTGTCCGGGCTTGGCCTGGCCGGTGCGAACCGCATGATCGAGTGCCAGGGGAATCGACGCCGCCGAAGTGTTGCCATGCTGGTCTACGGTGACGACCACCTTGTCCATCGACAGGCCCAGCTTCTTCGCCGTACTTTGCATGATGCGGATATTGGCTTGGTGAGGGATCAGCCAGTCCACGTCCGCATCGGTCAGGCCGGCCTTCTCCAGGGCAGCACGGGCTGCCTTTTCCAGCACACCCACAGCCAGCTTGAAAACGGCCTGGCCATCCATCTTGAGCAACGGGTCACCCAGAATCTGCCCGCCATAGACGTTGCCCGGCACGCACAGAATGCCCACATGCCGACCATCGGCATGCAGATCGCTCGACAGGATGCCAGGAGTTTCCGAAGCTTCCAGTACCACGGCGCCTGCGCCGTCGCCGAACAGCACGCAGGTGGTGCGGTCATCAAAATCGAGGATGCGGCTGAATACCTCCGCACCCACGACGAGGGCGCGGCGGGCGCTGCCGGACTGGATCATGGCGTCTGCCACGGTCAGCGCATACACGAAACCACTGCAGACGGCCTGCACATCGAAAGCCGGGCATCCATTGGCCCCCAGCTTGTTTTGCAAGATGCAGGCGGTCGAAGGGAAAACCATGTCCGGCGTGGACGTGGCGACGATGATCAGATCGATGTCCTGCGGCTGAACTCCAGCCGCCTCCAGCGCATTGCGAGAAGCCTCCAGCCCCAGATCGCTGCTGCAGACATCGCGCTCCGCGAAGTGACGCGCCCGGATGCCGGTGCGCTCGACGATCCACTCGTCCGATGTTTCCACACCGCGCTGAGCCAACTCGGCCACGAGGTCGGCATTGGTCAGACGACGAGGAGGCAGGCTGCTGCCAGTGCCTGTAATGCGGGAGTAGCGTCTCATCAATATGGGGACCCGACGGCGGTGTTGACAGGCTGGGCATCCGAGGGCGCCAGCAAGGGCGCAGCATGCGCCACCCGCGTCCGGACGCGGTCGAGCAGGTTGTTGCGGGCTGCATCATACGCCCGGTTCAAAGCCTGCTCGAAAGCCATGGCGTCCGCCGATCCGTGACTTTTGAACACCAATCCACGCAACCCTAGCAACGCTGCCCCGTTGTAGCGCCGGTGATCCATCCGCTTCATGAGAGCAGATAACACCGGATAGGCCACAAATGCCGCCAGTTTGGTAAAGATATTGCGCTTGAACTCCTGCTTGAGCCCTCCGACGATCATGGAGGCTACGCCTTCGCTGGCCTTGAGAGCCACATTCCCCACGAAACCGTCACAAACCACGATATCGACCGTGCCCTTGAAGATGTCGTCGCCTTCCACATTGCCAAAAAAAACGAAGATCGCCAGAGTTACCTACCGTACGCAACAATTCACCCGCTTTTTTGATGACTTCACTACCCTTTATCGCTTCCTCGCCGATGTTGAGCAAGCCAACGGTGGGCTCCGAACCCTCTTGAAGCGCAGACACTAGAGCCGAACCCATCACGGCAAATTGCAGCAGATGCTCGGCACTGCAATCCACGTTGGCACCCAAGTCCAGCACGGTCGTGGCACCACCCTTGGCATTGGGTATCTGGGTCGCAATCGCGGGGCGGTCGATTCCGTCCAGGGTTTTCAGAAGGTAGCGGGCGATGGCCATCAAAGCACCCGTGTTGCCCGCAGAAATGGCAGCTTGAGCGGTCCCATCCTTGACCTGCTGGATGGCAACGCGCATGGACGAATCCTTTTTGCGGCGCAAGGCAACCTCCACCGGATCATCCATGGTGACGACCTCGCTGGCAGGGGTGACAGAAGCCCGATCGTGCTTGAAATCCTTCAGGCTTTCAGGCTGACCGACAAGGAGCAAACGGGCTTCGGGATGGTTTTCTAGGAACTGGCGGCACGCCGCTAGCGTGACGCGGGGGCCGTGATCGCCCCCCATGCAGTCAACAGCCAGTGTGATCATGGGCGACTTGTCCGACCGCAGAAAACGACCGGAAGTGAAAATACAGCGAACAAAACAAAGGCCCGCGCTACCAATTTCGTAGCAGCGGGCCTCGGCGCGCGAGTTAAATCAGGCTTCAGACTTGTTCTTCAGCACTTGGCGGCCACGGTAGAAACCGTTGGGGCTAATGTGGTGGCGCAGATGGGCTTCGCCGGTGGTGGGCTCGACAGCCGTGCCAGGCACGTTGAGAGCGTTATGCGAACGGTGCATACCGCGCTTGGAAGGGGATTTTTTGTTTTGCTGAACAGCCATGGTGGCTCCTGAGTCTTGAAGGGTTGGTAAAAACGCGATCAGCCCATAAAGACACGAGGGGGATTCGCGCGAAGCCCTCGATTATAGCCCAAACGGTTTTCAGTCTTCCGCCTTGTCTTTTCGCAAGGCTGCCAGTGCCGCAAAAGGGTTGGGCTTTTGCGCGCTGGCCTCTTCGAAATCCTCGTCGCTGGATTCCATTGGCACGGGGGCCGGGCATTCGTCGTGCCGCGGCACCAGAGGCAATGCCATGAGCAGCTCATCTTCGATCAACTCTCGCAGATTGAACTCGCGGCTCAAGGCCAGCAGGTCTTCATCGCTCTCGTCGTCCAGCGCTTCCGCCGTGGCTTCATCCGCCACGAAACGGAACTCACGCTGCACCTGAAGCGGCACGTCCACCGATCCGAGGCAGCGCTGGCAAGTCATGGGAAGCGCCGCGTTCACTGTGAGCCGCAGCCAGATCTGTCCGCCGATGCCATGCGTGCTGCGCACTTCGCCGTCAACCGCCCAATCCACCATGAGATCCGGGTGCAGGCCCTTGGCTTCCTGGGCCAGGCGTTCGTACTTCAAAAGGGAGTCATGGCCGGACAGGTGACCGCCCGCCTGCGCGAAGGCTTTGACATCGAGGCGCTGAGGGGAGAATTCCTTGGTCATGGCGGCAGTGTAAGAGAATCAGCGCATGCCTCAATCCCCTTCCCTGCCCCGCCGTCTGGTGCTGGGCTCGACCTCCCGCTACCGGGCCGAACTGCTCTCCCGCCTGCGTCTGCCTTTCGATGTCGCAGCGCCCGATGTCGACGAAACACCCCACGCCGGCGAGGCGCCCAGCGCCCTCGCCTTGCGGCTGGCCATGGCCAAAGCCCGCGCCGTCTCTGCAGTCCACCCGGACGCCGTAGTGATCGGATCCGATCAAGTGGCGGATCTCTCGGGACAACCGCTGGGCAAGCCCGGCACACACGAGAAAGCGGTCGCCCAGCTGCAACGGATGCGGGGCCACAGCGTCGTGTTCCAGACCGCGGTGGCGGTTGTCTGCGCCGCCACGGGGTTTGAAAAGGTGGAGTTGGCACCGGTGGAAGTTCGCTTCCGCGACCTGTCCGATGCGGAGATCGAGCGCTACCTGCTCGCCGAGCAACCGTACGACTGCGCCGGCAGCGCCAAAAGCGAAGGATTGGGCATCAGCCTGCTCGACAGCATCCAAAGCGATGACCCGACAGCGCTGATCGGCCTGCCGCTGATCCGGACCTGTCGCATGTTGCGCGCCGCCGGAATGGAACTGCCATGACAGCCGCATCGACCGGCACGCTCTACCTGGTGCCCGCACCGCTCGACTTCGGCTGCGACATCCAAGCCCCCCTGGATCAATCCCTGCCTGCCGCGACATTGCAGGCGGCGTCGCAAATCACCCACTGGATCTGCGAGAACGCCAAAAGTACCCGCGCATACCTCAAGCGCGTCGATGCGTTGTTCCCCCTGAAGCTGCCGCTGCAGTCGCAGCAGATCGACGAGTTGCCGCGCGAAGTGCACAAGAAAGGCGACCATGGTGCAGACGGCCATGTGACCTTCGACGCCCGCACGTTGCTGACGCCCGCTTTGGCGGGCAACGACATGGGCCTGGTGAGCGAGGCGGGCATGCCTGCGGTGGCGGACCCTGGCAGCTCGGTGGTGCGTGCCGCGCACGATTGCGGGCTGAGGGTGGTGCCACTGGTGGGCCCCGTGTCGCTCTTGCTGGCGCTGGCGTCGAGCGGTCTCAATGGACAGGGTTTTGCTTTTGCAGGCTACCTGCCGCAGGATCCGGCCCAGCGCACCCAGCGCATCCGCGAACTGGAAGCCCTGGCGCTCAAGCAGGGGCAAACGCAACTGTTCATCGAGACCCCGTACCGCAACGCCGCGCTGTGGCAGGCCCTGGTGCAAACCTTGCAGCCCAATACCCGGCTGGCGATTGCCAGCGGGCTCACACTGCCGCAGGCGCGCACGGCAAGCCGGCTCGTGCGCCAATGGCGACAGCAAATGGAAGTGCCCGATAACCGGACACCGGCCGTCTTTGCCATCGGGCGCTAGGCCCGATCAACAGATCTCAGGGATTCCAACCGCTGATCCGGACCGCCGGGCACCGAGCCCGGCCCGGCGGCAGACCCGGATAGCGAGCCCTCAGCGGATGGCCGGTGCGCCCTTGATGGCCTGCACGGCCGTCTGGCCCATGGTAGCGCCGAATTTTTTGACCAGCCGCTCAGCAACGTTGTCGCGGCGGGTGTAGTCGATGATGTCTTCCGCCTTGACGACCTCGCGTGCCACATAGTCGAGGTTGCCCAGGTGGTCGGCCAACCCCATCTCCACCGCCTGCTGGCCGGTCCAGAACAGCCCGCTGAAGGTGTCCGCCGTGGGCTTGAGCCGATCGCCGCGCCCTTCCTTGACCACATGGATGAACTGCTGGTGGATCTGGTCCAGCATGGCCTGCGCATAGGCGCGCTGCTTTTCGGTCTGCGGGCTGAACGGGTCGAGGAAGCCCTTGTTCTCGCCCGCCGTCAGCAGGCGACGCTCCACGCCCAGCTTTTCCATCGTGCCAGTGAAGCCGAAGCCATCCATCAGCACGCCGATGCTGCCGACGATGCTAGCCTTGTCCACGTAGATCTCGTCGGCGGCGGCGGCGATGTAATAGGCGGCCGATGCGCAGGTTTCCTCCACCACGGCATAGACGGGCTTGTTGTACTTGGCCTTCAGGCGAATGATCTCGTCATTGATGATGCCGGCCTGCACCGGGCTGCCGCCCGGCGAGTTGATGAGCAGCACCACGGCCTGCGATCCGGAGTCTTCGAAGGCACTGCGCATGGCCGCCACCACGAACTCGGCGCTGGCTTCGGCCCCCGCGGCGATCTCACCCTTGATGTCCACCACCGCCGTGTGGGGCGTGCTCTTGCTCGTGCTGGTAGCGTCGCGCGCCAGCAACACCCAGGCCACGGCAATCAGGAAGACCAGCCACGCCAACCGGGTAAAAATGCGCCAACGGCGTGCAGAGCGCTGCTCGGACAAGGTCGCGAACACCAGCTTTTCCAACACGTCACGCTCCCAGCCTGGCATCTTCGCAGGGTCTTTTGCTTCTTTTTCAGTAGCAGTCTGTGCCCACAGATCGGGCGCTGGCGGGGGAGTCTGCCCAGAACCAAAAGGTTCGGGCCGGGTCGGTTCGGTCATTTGTCAGAATTCGACAGGTTGCAAGTGGGGTTCAGTATGCCAGCGCACTACGCCCTGGCCTTCGGAGAGTTGGATCTTCACCAAGCCACCGCGGCACGGGCCACCCGCGCAAGCGCCCGTATCGGGCCGATAGGCGGCGCCGTGCGTGGCGCACAGCAGCCACTGGCCGGTGTCGTCGAAGAATCGGTCCGCCTGGTAGTCCATTTCCATCGGCACGTGCGTGCAACGGTTCAGGTAGGCATGGGGCCGGCCTTCGAAGCGCACGGCAAAGGCGCGGCAGGCTTGGCCGGCGTATAAAACATCGAAAGCAACGGCCTGCCCGCCGTCCACCAGATCGGCGCTGGGGCACAGGTCGATGGGTTGCAAGGAAGGGGCCATGGCAAGGTACCGACGATGGGCTGGCGGGCGGCTGCAGCGTCAGGCGTGCCGCAAAAGCCAGGCGTGCAGTTCCGGTACGGAATGCATGACGGCCAGGGGTTGGAGGCTGTCGAACTCGCCGGGCTCGTGCGCTCCGTAGCTCACTCCCACGCTGGAGCACCCGGCCGACAGGGCCATCTGCAGGTCGTGGGTGGTGTCGCCGATCATCAACACGCGTTCCGGCGCCACATCGAACTCGGCCATCAATTCCTGGAGCATGAGCGGATGCGGCTTGCCAGCGGTTTCGTCGGCCGTGCGCGAACCATCGAACATGCCCCGCAGCGCCACTGTGTGCAGCACCTCGTCCAGGCCGCGCCGGCTCTTGCCGGTCGCCACGGCCAGCAAGTGCCCTCGTGCACGCAGGTCTTCCAGCATGGGCAGCACGCCGGCAAACAGGCTCAGATCGTCCTGGTGCTTGAGGTAGTGGTAGCGGTAGCGGTTGCCAAGTTCGCTGTGTTTTTCCGGTGGTACATCGGGTGCGGCGTGGGTCAGCGCCTGCATGAGGCCCATGCCGATCACCCAGGCCGCGGCCTGATCGGTCGGAACCGTGCCGCCGACGTCGCGCACGGAGTCCTGAATGCAGCGCACGATGATGGCGGTGGAGTCGTACAGGGTGCCGTCCCAATCGAAAGCGATGAGGTCGAAGCGGCGGCGTGGGGTCGTGGGCATGGTGTTCAGGCAGTGGCGGCGGTGAATTGCGCCAGATCAGGCGGCAACTCTGCGCGCAGTTCGATGCGCTCGCCGTGGGAGGGATGAGCGAACTGTAACCGCCACGCATGCAGGAACATGCGCTTGAGGCCGTGCTTGTGCAGCCGCTTGTTGAGTTCGAAGTCGCCGTATTTGTCGTCGCCCGCGATCGCATGGCCCTGGCTGGCCAGGTGCACGCGGATCTGGTGGGTGCGTCCGGTCTTGATGGTGACTTCCAGCAGACTCATGGCCGGCAGCCCCTCGGCCGCGCGCGCCGGCAGGTGGCTGCGCACTTTCACGAGGGTGATGGAGCGCATGCCGTCCGGGTCTTCCGGCGTGGTCACCCGCACCCGCCGCTCGCCATCGGCCTGCAGATACTTGTGCAAAGGCGTGTCGATCACTTTCTTGTTGGCCGCCCAGGTGCCGGGCACCAGGGCCAGGTAGGTCTTGCCGGTTTCCCGCTCCCGGAACTGGTCCTGCAGATGCGTGAGCGCGGAACGCTTCTTGGCCACGAGGAGGATGCCCGAGGTCTCGCGGTCCAGGCGGTGCACCAGTTCCAGGAACTTCGCCTGGGGACGTGCCTGCCGCAACTGCTCGATGACGCCGAAACTCACGCCGCTGCCGCCATGCACCGCCACGCCCGCGGGCTTGTCGATGGCGATCAGGTGGTCGTCCTCCAGCAGGATGGGGAATTCGCGGGCCGGCGCCGGGCGCTCGGCCTTCTCGGCCACCTTGTCCGAGATGCGCACGGGCGGCAGGCGCACCTGATCGCCCGTGGCGACCCGGGTGTCCGCGCTGGCGCGGCCCTTGTTGATGCGCACTTCGCCGCTGCGGATGATGCGGTACACGTGCGTTTTGGGGACGCCCTTCAGATGGCGTATCAGAAAGTTATCGAGCCTTTGGCCGGCAGAGTCCTCGTCGACTTCGACGATGCGGGCTGCAGCGGGGGCGGGGTTCGGGGCACGGTCCGTCGCCGGTTTGCCCCCTATAATGTGTTTCACCTGCGCGATGTTCTGTAAGTGGTTGATTTGTCTGGAGTTTAGTCCACGCAACCTTGCAAGCCGCGCAGGCAGGTCGATGCCAACGGGTGTCGTGTGCGCAGATTGCAGGCCAGATGCCTGTGGTGGCTCCCACGCCGCGCGGCCGGCTGACAAATTGAAACACCGAAACCGGAATCCCCAGTCCGCAGGCCGCCCAACAGGCAGGTTCTGCGGGCGGATCAAAGCGAAAACATGTGGGCATTGTTGGCATGGATTGTGACCCTTTGGCGAAGGCGCCTGCCTTCGGCATGGGCTCCGCAATCGCCGGCATCGCCCGTGCAGCCCGCGCCATCAGCCAAGTCTTTCATGGCAACGCTGCACACATTTCCCCTCGCCCCCATCCACGCGCCCCCGCCACGACTGCGAAGCTAGTGCTTCGCAGCCGCGTGGCTTTGCGGCAATTCCCTTCGTTTCAACGCGTCGGCCCTGGCATCCATGGCTCCTGAAGAGCCTGTGTCATTGGTTTGAATGGTCGGGACGCGCGCCGATGCAGCTTTTTCGCTGCGCGCCGCCCGGCCGACAACGAAAAGGAATCCCATCATGAAGCGGATGCTCATCAACGCCACGCAGCCCGAAGAACGCCGCCTGGCCATCGTCGACGGCCAGAAGCTGCTGGACTACGAAATCGAGATCGAAGGGCGCGAGCAGCGCAAGGGCAACATCTACAAGGCCGTCGTCACCCGCGTCGAGCCCTCGCTGGAAGCCTGCTTCGTCGACTACGGCGAAGACCGCCACGGCTTCCTGCCCTTCAAGGAAATCTCCCGCCAGTACTTTGCCGAAGGCGTCTCGGTCAGCCAGGCGCGCATCAACGACGTGATCCGCGAAGGCCAGGAACTGCTGGTGCAGGTCGAGAAGGAAGAGCGCGGCAACAAGGGGGCTGCTCTGACCACATTCGTGTCGCTGGCCGGTCGCTATGTGGTGCTGATGCCCAACAACCCGCGCGGTGGCGGCGTGTCGCGCCGCATCGAGGGCGAAGACCGGGCCGAGCTCAAGGAGGCGATGGACCAGCTCGAGTACCCCAAGGGCATGAGCATCATCGCGCGCACCGCCGGCATCGGCCGCACGGCGCCTGAACTGCAATGGGACCTGAACTACCTGCTCAAGCTCTGGACCGCCATCGACGGCGCGGCCAAGGGCGGCAAGGGCGCCTTCCTGATCTACCAGGAGTCGAGCCTGGTGATCCGCGCGATCCGTGACTATTTCAACGGCGATATCGGCGACATCCTCATCGACACGGACGACATCTACGAGCAGGCGCACCAGTTCATGGCGCACGTGATGCCCGAGCATGCCGGCAAGGTCAAGCGCTACCGCGACGACGCCGCGCTGTTCAGCCGCTTCCAGATCGAGCACCAGATCGAGTCAGCCTACGCCCGCACCGTGACCCTGCCCTCCGGCGGCGCCATCGTGATCGACCACACCGAAGCGCTGGTGAGCGTGGACGTGAACTCCGCCCGCGCCATCAAGGGCGGCGACATCGAGGAAACCGCCACCCGCACCAACCTGGAGGCCGCCGACGAAGTGGCCCGCCAGATGCGCCTGCGCGACCTGGGCGGCCTGATCGTGATCGACTTCATTGACATGGAAGAGTCGAAGAACCGCCGCGAAGTGGAAAACCGGCTGCGCGACGCCCTGCGCCAGGACCGCGCCCGCGTGCAGTTCGGCACGATCAGCAAGTTCGGCCTGATGGAGATGAGCCGCCAGCGCCTCAAGCCCGCGCTGAGCGAAGGCTCCTCCATCCCCTGCCCCCGTTGCGGCGGCTCGGGCCACATCCGCGACACCGAATCGTCGGCGCTGCAGATCCTGCGGATCATCCAGGAAGAGTCCATGAAGGACAACACGGCCGCCGTGCACTGCCAGGTGCCGGTGGAAGTGGCCTCGTTCCTGCTCAACGAAAAGCGCCCCGAGATCGCCAAGATCGAACTCAAGCAGCGCGTGACCGTGCTGATGGTGCCCAACAAGACCCTGGAGACGCCGAACTACAAGCTCGAGCGCCTCAAGCACGACGACCCGCGCCTGGACCACATCGACGCCAGTTACAAGCTCGTCGAAGAAGTGGAAGACCCCACCGCCGTCACGCGCCGCTCGCAGGAGCCCACCAACAAGCAGACCCCGGTGATCAAGGGCGTGCTGCCCGACGCGCCGGCGCCGATCGCCGAGCCCCGTCCGGAAGGCGCGGCCCGCAACCCGTCGCACAGCCGACCCGCGGCAGCGG
>NZ_BAAJYS010000039.1:0-24230 GCF_057543315.1 Acidovorax sp. KPB24-07 | reverse complement strand
CCCCCCTCAATGGTGTAAGCCCCCGCCCCTGTTGTCGGATAAATCGCCGTGTACCCCGCTCCCATCCATCCGCTCTCAGCAATTGGCCTCTCGTGGATGGTTACTTCATACCCCGCATCCAGAGACTGTTGTATTCGGCTCTGTGTGTCATAGCTGTGCGCCGACAACGCCGTGTTCACGATGCCGGGGTTATCGTTGTAGACCTTCTGCGTGATCGTGTAAATCCTTTGCCCCTGCGCTGCCGCAATCCCCAAGGCCTTCACTGCTGAGATGCCTTGCGGGCAGTCCGGCAGGCCTGCTGTGTGGGTTGTTGCCCCTTGCAGGTTGCATTGGTTGGGGTCACTGAAGAACCGCTCGGGCACCGCATGTTCCAGTGCGCTCATGTATTGGCCTCGCAGGCGGTTGTAGGCCGCCCATTTCCTGTCGTCGTTGTCCTTGGCCCAACTGACGTTCCGGATGTGCCCGATGTCGATGTTCACCCCAGGTCGGGACCCATCCGATTGTGTTGCGCACCCAGTTCTGGATGCCACGGGGTTGTTGCCCAGGTCCTGGCTTTGTTCTGAGATAGCTTGCCACTATTCCTTATGACGTGATACTGCGTCACTACTCTGATGACGCCTGCTTTCTACCAATGCCCACACCATAATAATAATAACCTCCGATAATTAAAAATAATATCTGAACAACTCCAACAAAAAACCCGCCAAGCATGAAACAGCCACTAGCAAATATTATTACGAACCCGGTAAATAGCACCTTAAAAACACCCCCCCTCAGGCCCGCGCCAAATGCCGACGCAAATAGCAGAATACAAAGCAATGGGTATATCTTAAACCACTCATCAAAAAATAAAGAAACGATATCATTCATATCATGGACTTTGCAAACAAGTTTTTACTACCCCAGTTGCTCCCACCCCCACTCCACCAATTAAAAAAGCAGAAAGAAAGTTAGCAATAGTTGATCCACCGCCCAAGCCAACCAAAGCACCGATCATTCCGGTAGCTAATGTTTGGAAAATTGATTGAGCACATGGATCATCGGATAAATTTATTTCTGCACCGACCCATAACGCAACTGCAGAAGCAAGCAGAAGAATAGCTGCAGCAATGAATGGCGTCATTAATACACCTAATATTAAAAAGGCATAAGCAATTGCGGGCAAAATTATCAATACATTGACAATTACTGCAAAAATATAGGCTAATGCCAGCAGTATTCCACCATTACTTCCTCCCTCAATCGTATAGGCCCCCGCTCCTGTGCTGGGTCCTGTGCTGGGGTCAATGGCAATAAATCCCGCTCCCGTCCACTCACTCGCCGTGATCGGGCTCTCGTGGATGGTCACCTCATACCCCACATCCAGCGACCGCTGCACCCGGCTCTGTGTGTCATGGCTGTGCGCGGACAACGCCGTGTTCACGATGCCCGGGTTGTCGTTGTAAACCTTCCGCGTGATCGTATAAATCTTCTGCCCCTGCGCCGCCGCAATCCCCAGGGCCTTGACCGCACTGATCCCCTGCGGGCAGTCGGGTAGCCCCGTGACTGGACTGGAACTGCCCGCCAGATTGCATTTCGCCGGGTCACTGAAGAACCGCTCAGGCACCGCATGCTCCAGCGCACTCATGTACTGCCCCCTCAGCCGGTTGTAGCTCACCCATTTCTTATCGTCGTTGTCCTTCGCCCAGCTCAAATTCCGGATGTGCCCGATATCAATATTCACCCCGGGAAACGTCACCTGCCTCACCACGCCCCAGCTGTAGGTCGGCTGGGCCACCGCATGGAACAGGCCGTAGGAGAGCCCAGGGTTCTCGATCATCTGCGCTTGGTTCTGGGAGAGTCGGTTATGGCTCTCCGCCGCTGCAAACCAGCCCCAGATCACCGCCGTCAGCAAATCTCCACTGATCTGCTCTCCGGTCAGGTTCTGCAGGTGGTTGGCCTGTAGCTGAGTTTTGGTGTTCTCCAGCCTTGTCTTGAGGCTGTCCAGTTGCCTGGCGCTGACGCCCCCTGCGCTAATGCCGATGGCCGTGGCTTGGCCTGCCACGTGGCTTTGGTCGGGCGTCAGGTCTCATTAAAAAATGATTTACGAAAAATCATATAACACATACTATTAAATTGCGCACTTAGAGCGTGTTATGAACTTTGAAAAATCTCCTTGTGCGACAAGCACTTACGGGTGATTTATTGAAAGTGAAAATCGTGAAATTTCTCAGCAGAATCAATGACTTACGAGCAAGTTCATAACACGCCCTAGATAAAATCTGAAAAATTTCAATGGATTTTTGAAAACCTAAAATATGCGTAGATAGAGTATCCTAGCATTAAAAACATCAAAATCCAAGAGTAAGTATTAAAACTCACCAAAACAAAAGATCCAAAAAATGAAAATAAAATCATAATTTTATTTAAATAAAATACCCAACCGCCTTTTTTCATTATTTTTCTATCAATCCACATAAGAAGAAAAAATAAAAAAAGCAAGATTAAATTTGGAAATGGATAACCGTTGATCAGCATTTTTAACCCCCTCCAGCCCAACATTGAGGCACAGAACCGCCCGGAAACATTGCACCAAAGAAACTAATTAGATTTGATGGCAAAGACGGAAGTCCTAATCCACCAAGAATCATCCCAACACTCATAAAAAATGCGCCATAAAAACACCCCTTCTGATAATCATCTCCGTAATATAGCGCCGACAAAATATTCAAAATACCTAAAAATGCCACCAACACTCCTAGAACAATTCCCAAAAAAGCTAGAAAACCGGCTGCAATGAGGGCCGAGAGAATGGCAAGTACCATGCCAAGAATTAGAGCAGTCGCGGATAAAGCCCCTGCAACCCAGTAAAATGCTCCGCCATTACTCCCACCTTCAATGGTGTAAGCCCCCGCCCCTGTTATCGGATCAATGGCCGTGTACCCAGCCCCCGTCCACCCACTCTCTGTGATGGGTCGTTCATGAATAGTCACCTCATACCCCGCATCCAGCGACCGCTGCACCCGGCTCTGTGTGTCATGGCTGTGCGCGGACAACGCCGTGTTCACGATGCCCGGGTTGTCGTTGTAGACCTTCTGCGTGATGGTGTAGATCCTCTGCCCCTGCGATGCCGCAATCCCCAGGGCCCTGACCGCACTGATCCCCTGCGGGCAGTCGGGTAGCCCCGTGACTGGACTGGAGCTGCCCGCCAGATTGCATTTCGCCGGGTCACTGAAGAACCGCTCAGGCACCGCATGCTCCAGCGCACTCATGTACTGCCCCCTCAGCCGGTTGTAGGCCACCCACTTCCTGTCGTCGTTGTCCTTGGCCCAGCTGACGTTCCGGATGTGCCCGATATCGATGTTCACCCCAGGAAACGTTACCTTTCTCACGACGCCCCAGCTATAGGTCGGCTGGGCCACGGCATGGAACAGGCCGTAGGACAGGCCGGGGTTTTCAACCATCCCGGCCTGGTTCTGGCTCAGGCGGTTGTGGCTCTCCGCCGCTGCAAACCAGCTCCAGATGGTGGCAGTGAGCAGGTCTCCGGAGATTTGCTCGCCGGTCAGGTTCTGCACGTTGTTGGCCTGAAGCTGGGTTTTGGTGTTCTCCAGCCTTGTCTTGAGGGTGTCCAATTGTTTGGCGCTGATGCCGCCTGCGCTGATGCCGATGGCGGTGGCCTGCCCCGCTACATGGCTTTGGTCGGGCGTCAGGTCCCATTGCGTGGGGTCTTGTAGCTGTGTGAAGCCGCCCTGGCCTTGCAGGTCGCTGCCCATCGTGACCGCGCTGGCACTTTGGGCCACCACCTGCCCATCCACGCTGATTTGCGGTTTGAGCCGGATCAGGTAGCCCGGCAGGCTGGTGGGCAGTTCACCGGGCTGGATGGGGCTGCCGTCCGCATGCGGCTTGGGCAGATAGCTTGCGATGAGGTCCGACGTGGCCTGGTCGGCAGGCACATAGCTCAAGGTGAGGCGTTTGCCCGCCAGTTGGCTGGTGGGGGCCCCGTAGCTCAACAGTTCATTGCCCCAGCCGTCGCTCAAGCGGTAGCTGAACTGGTGCTGCAGGCCGCTGGGGACGGCGGCGCTTTGCTGGCCGAGCTGGATGACGGCCAGGGGGGTGACGCCCGCCAGCACGCTGTGCACGGTCTGGGGGATGATCTTTTTGCCGATGACGTCGCCGACTGTGGCGTTGGGCTTTTGGGTGTCGATGTAGGTTTTGAGCTGGTTCTGGTACGCAGTCAGCTGGCTTTGGATGGCGGCCTGGTTGAGGTTTTGTACCCAGCCCTCTTGCTCATTGACCGTGGCTCCGCTTTGTGCGGCGTTGAGCAGGGCCTGCGCATCCAGTGGCACTGCGGCCTGCAGGTCCATGCCCGCGGCATAGGCGTATTGCTTGACGCTGGCATCCAGCGCTACCCAGGCATTCAACGCTCCATTGGGATGGTTGTGCTGGGAGGCCGTCGCGTTCTTGGCACCCCGCCCGGGCGCCCAGTTCACATAGGCCTGCACCCATGCGTGTTCGAAGCGGATGCTCTGGACCGTCCCGCCCTGCACGCTGCCCCGCGCTGCAATGCCGCTCTGGTTCATGAGTTGCAAAACGGCCTGGGCGCTGGAGGCTCCACCCACCCAGTTCATGGCCTGCACGGCGGGGATTTCCACCGTGCCGAATTGATAGCGTGCAGGAATACCGGCTGCGCGAAGGAGCGCGATCTGCAGGCTGGCGATGTCGATGGCATTGCCGCGCTGCTTGTCCAGCGTGTCCTGCGCGCTCTGGATCGCTCCCCAGGTCGGGACCCATTCGATGGTGTTGCGCACCCAGTTCTGGATGGCAACGGGGTTGTTGCCCAGTTCCTGGGCCTTGGCGCGGACGGCGGCCGTGAGGGTGACTTCCGATGTTTCCGCCAAATCCTCGGGCGTGGGCGCTTGTCCGGGCTCGGGCGGGATGGTGAACTGCAGACCGAGGCGGTTTCCCCCACCTGCCTGCGCCAGCTTCACCTGCTGCTTGCCATGCAGGTTCTGGAACCACGCGGTCTGGTTCCCGGCCGGCGGACGTTGATTGGGCTGCGGCGACCTCCAGGGTAATTTGCCAGGGTCTGCCGTTGCATGGGCACGGGCAGCCGGATACCGCTGGAAGTAGGCGTCCAGGGCCGCCAACGCGGCCACCCCGGGTGCCTGTCGCCAGGCACGAATCAATTCGCGCAGTTCACCGGCACGCTTTTCCAGTTCCACCTGGGCCTGGTCGTGGCGGGCCAGGATCTCCGCGCTCACGCCCTGTGCCTGGAGTTGCTGGCGCACCGAGGCAAAGTCGGCCAACACGGCATCGGTATCGGCATCGATCGCCGCCAGGAGTGCGCTGATCTGAGCCTGGTCTGCCTCGTTGGCCTGGTCAGCAGTCGGGGCGGCCTTTGCTGTTTGATTCCCGGCGTTGCCAAGCCTGGCGGTCGGGGCAGGCTGCCGGTCGGTCCGGGCTTTGACTTCTCTGAGCAGTTCGTGCACCCGGGTGAGATTGCGGCTGGTGCGCTCGGTCGCCAGCGCGCCCGGCGGCTGCGCCGCACGCGCTTGCTCCAGCTTGGCCTGCTCGATGCGTTGCTGCCATTGGGCCAAGCGCTGTATTTGCTGCTGGGCGGCGGGAGGGGCGGCAGGGGGGCCTTCCTGGGCCAGCACGCTCAAGGGTTGGAGCGCCAATGCCAGTTGCGCCGCCATCACGGTGCGGGCCACGGGAAGCAGCCAGGGGTGCCATGCGGTTCGGGTGTTATGGGGTGCACTCATGCTCGGGGTTGCATCGTTCATTGTTCGTTTTGAAGGGGAGCGCGCGGGGGCAAGCGGCGCCGCGCGATGCCGTGGGACGCTGCGGGCATCAGGAAAAGCAGCGCGATCAGCCATTGCCAATCGAGAGGCACCGGCTGGATCTCGACAGGCGGCTGCCCGCCCGGGGCCATGAGCGTGAGGGTGGCTTGCGCCAGAGGTTGCTCGTTCCCTGCAATCTCGATGGTGGCGGCCACCGGCAGCACGCTGCCCGCGGTGCCTGCCGCGACCCAGTTCCAGCTGTACTGTCCACCCGCACCCACGGGCAATTGCACGCCGGTTTGGGTGAAGACAGCGATGGGCGTGCCGCTGGCGGGATCCAGTACGCGCACGCGCACAGTAGCCCCCGCGATGGCCGAGTTGCCGTTGTTGGCCAGACTCAACTGCAGTGCCGATGAGGCGCCGACGATCACGGAAGCGGGGGCCGCACTGAGCTGGCCCGTGATGCCCACACCGCTTTGCAAGGCGTCCTGAACCACGAAGCTGGTGGTGCTGGACGCCAGTTCGACGTCTGCAAGGCCCGCCAGAACGCTCGACTTGGCGCCCATGGCCATTCGGGTGCTCTGGTAGCTGGCCGAGCCGAAGAGCTGGATGCGCACCTGGTAGGTGCCCGGCACCAGGCTGCCGGCCTTGAGGTAGTAGCCGTACTTGCGCTGGCTGCGCGGACTGGCCTGGGCGATGTCCTCGGCATGGACGAGCACGACCTGCCCATCGGGCGCGATGACCTGCGTGATGGCACGCAGGTTTTCCTGCAGCAAATTGGCACTGAGATTGGCAACCCGCGAGTCGATGAACACGGTGTGCGCAGCGCTGTAGCGGCTGCGGTCCGTACTTGCGCGGGCGCTGTTGAGGCTGTTGTCTACCGCTCCTACCCCGGCACCCGCTTTCACGGCAAAGGAAGCGCTTGCGCTGCCATAGACCAGGCCCTGAGAGGTGACGAGTTCCGCCCGGACCTGATAGTCGCCGGCGAGCACGGCAGCCACCGACCAAGGTGCCCGCACCTGATCGGTGGTCGCCGGTTGCAGTTGGGCGGCCGTGCCGAGCGGCAACACGTCCACGGACTGGCCGGCCACATCCAGCACCGTCAGCCGCACGAGCGCGTCGCGGGCAAAGCTGCCCGCGTTGTGCACCATCGCTGTGAAGCTGGCAGTGTCCGCCTCGGCGTAGATCGGCTTGTCCGTGGCCACCGAGACAACCAGGTGGGTCGCGATGGCCCCCAGGTCGGCCGCTGCCACGTTGTTGCCGCGGTCGAAGTCCGAGAGGGTGTGCCTGCCCGTGCCATCGTCGTCGGCGACGATCCAAACGGTGCCCATGGCACTGAGTTGGGCCAAAGGCCGGGCGGGGACAATCGCCAGATCTTCGTAGGCGCCCGTTGGCAGCACGCTTTGCGTGACGCCTTGCGCCACCAGGGCCTGCGCCGCTGGCTGGCCCAGGGCGGGGTCGGTGTTGTAGACGGCGACCGGGGTGCCCGCGGGCACCTTGTAGGAGCCGGCATTGCCCACGCGCACGATGATCTGCGAAAGCGGCTGCGCTCCCTTGTCCACCACGCGCACGTAGCTGGCCGTGATGTCAGCGACCGCCCGGGGGTCCGCATCCATGCGCCGGTTCAGCCGGAAGGTGTTGTGGCTCTTCCAGCTGGGCTCGGGGTCGCGGGGAACGCTCAGGTCATCGTTGATGTGGTTGATGCTGTACGCGTGCTGATTCCAGAGGGTGCGCGTGGGCACCCATGCGTTGTTGACATCTTCGAAAGCCCGAACGCCGTGGAAACGCGCTGTCGCATTGATGAGCCAACCGAAGTCGTTGGCCACCACCAGCATGTCCGAATGCCCATCGGCGTCCACATCGACGACCAGGGGATATTCCAAGGTCGTGTCCGATGTGTTTGGCTGCTCCCAGAGCACCTCGCCTGTCGGGCCCTTGAAGACGCGCAGCTTGATTTCATCGGCATAGAGCACTTCGGCCACCCCGTCGCCGTCGAAGTCGAAGACGGTCGAACCCGTGATCTGCGAAGACCAGTCCTGCGATGCCTTGCTCCACAGCAGCGATCCATCGCCCCGGAATACGGAATACGCGTTGGAGCCCGCCACGCCGATTTCCGGGATGCCGTCGCCATCCATGTCGGCAATGGTGGGCGGGCCGCCTGTTCCTCCGCCGGGTAGCGCGGTCGTCCAACGGACCTGCCCGTCCGCACCGATGAGCGAGATCTGGCCCGAATGAACGATGGCAATGGATGGTTGCCGGCTTGAATCGAAGGAGGCAACGGCGGTGTATCCATCCATGGGGGCCTGCCACACCAGCGTTCCATCGGCGGAATAGAGCGCGCCTCCGAAAATCACGTTGGCATTGCCGTGCCCCTGGATGTCGGCCGCGATGGGGATGGAAAAACCCCCGTTTCGTTCATAGGAAGTGCCGACATACGGACCATTGGCACGCCACTTGGTGGTGCCGTCGAAGTTCAGGACGGTGAGACCGAAAATGATCTCCGGCTTTCCGTCGCGATCGATGTCTGCCACGTACGGCGCCCCCCACGGAGGAGAGCCGGAACTGGCAACGGTCACATCGGAAACCCACCACCGCTCGCCGGTGTGGCGGAAGGCCACGACGCGGTAGTCCCGAGTGATGGCGATGATCTCCGGTTTCCCATCGCCGTCGAGGTCCGCCAGCGCCAAGTTGGCAATCGCGGAAATGGAGTCGTCCCGGATGGACAACAGGTGCGAGCCGGTCTTGCCATCGACGACACGGATCGTCGCTGCGTTGTTGTACCCCAGCGATGCCGAGAACGACGTGAACGCCACGGCCGGCATGTCATCCTCATCCAGGCGCCCGTCGCCGTTGGTATCGACGATGCGCCCGACAACCGGCGCCATCATGACCTGGTTGTAATCGGGGTACGGCGAGTTGCTCCCATCCCAGTGCCACTTGAGTTTGGGCGAGAACGCTGCGGCCGAGGGAGTGAACAGCACATCTTGCGCGCTGGATCGCACGTTGTTGAGCTTGCTGCTCTCAGGAATGGTCCCTGCGGGATCAACGATCACATGGATCGGTGCATCGCGGAAAGGCAGCATGCCCGCCACCACGATCTCGAGTGTTTGGGACTGCCCCGAAGCCAGCGCCGCCGGCAGCGTTGCCTGACCGAGCACGGCGTCCGTGCCCGGGTTGTATTCGCCATTACCCTCCATGTCCAGGAAAGCGAGCAACGGGACGCTCGCCGGGGCCGGCTGTGTGCCTGCGTTGCGTATCTGCACCTGCAGCGCACCAAGAACGCGCAACGTCTGCGGGTCGGTCTGCAAGGTGTGGCGCCTGACGGCCTGCACCTGCAGGTCCACGGCCAGCGCTGCTGTTTGCGGGGGACGCAAGCGCAGTTGTCCCAGGTCGCTGTTCTGTGCAGGCTGCAGCAAGTAGCCAGCCGTGACGCCCTCATAGCCTGCGGCCGTCACAGCGAGCTGCGCCGCGGCTCCGTCCAGCCCGCCGAGTGCGAAGCGGCCATCGACCTGGCTCGCCGTGGTGCGCACGATGCCGGTGGTGGTCGTGGCGGACAGCTGCGCCGCTGCAATAGGCTGGCCGGTTCGCGCGTCCAGCACGATACCGCTGAAGCCAGCGCCGTTGGCCTCTGGCGGGCTTTGGCTGCCCGCATGGAGCCTGGGGGAATACTGAACCGCCGTGTTGCTCTGTGAACTACAGGAGAGTCGGGTGTTGGCCTCGGCAGAGCTGTAGCCTGCTTGGCTGACGCTGATGCGTGTGTCGCCTGAAACCAGGCCAGCCAACACATAGGTGCCATCGGCATCCGTGAGTGTCGTGCCGGTATTGGCGCCGCTCAGAGCCACGGTGGCTCCGGCAACAGGCGTTGTGTCGGCAGCGTTGGTGACGCGGCCAGTGATGCGGCAGTCGGTGGTGCTGCCCGAACCGCCAGGCTGGCTGGGCACCAGGCCGGGGGAAAAGTCCAGGGTTTGCCCGGCCAATGCGTTGGCCTGGCCGGAGGCGTCGTAGTAGCCGGCCTTGCGGGCGATCACGCTGACGTTGCCGGGTGCGACACTGCTGATCAGGTAACGGCCTGCCGCGTCGGTGGTGGCGCTCAGCGATTGAGCAGCCACCGTGACGGTCACGGCACTCAGAGGCATTCCGCTGGCAGTGTCTTTGACGATCCCGCTGATGACCGCGGTGGCGCTGTTGCCTGGCACCAGCATCTGGAGGGTACCCAGGTCCGTCACAAGGCCCGCGCGCAATGTGGCCGATGTCTGGACGGTGCTGTAGCCGGAGGTACTGGCAGTGAGGGTGTAGGCGCCAGGAACCAGTCCCGTCAGGTGAATCTGGCCCGAACTATCGCTCAATCCAAGGATGCCGCTGCTTGCCGGACCCGTGAGCTGCACTCCAGGGATGGGAATGCCATTGCGCGCGTCCACAAACTGCACACGCAGCGCGGCCTGAGCCGGGTTGATGGCAGGGCGCTCGGCCAATGCAAGCGCGCGCAGGGCCAGTGCCGTGGTCCAGGGATCGTTGTTGCCCCACGCCCCGCTGGAGCTTTGCGCTGCCAGCAACCATGCCTTTACGGATGGGCCCATGGTCGGCAGAGCGCCGCTGTAGGGGTGCACGGCTTCATAGATGAGCGCGGTGATGCCGGCATCGGACTGCCAATGTCCGGCCGGGTTGGCTTGGCCCAGCAAATAAGCGGCTGCTCTGTCGGCGATGGCGGCCGCGACCACGGAGCGCTGACGGTGTTCCTGCAGACCACGCAGCACGATGGCCGTGCTCAGCAGATCACCAACGCCACCCACGGTGAAGCTGCCGTTGGCGGCCTGTTGCTGTTGCAGCCAAACCAGGGTGGGCGCAGCCTGGGTCTCGCTCCATTGGCCAGCCAGTGCTTGCAGTGCCCAGCCCGTATCCAGCGCATTGGTCCCGCTGAGGCTGTCATACATGGCGAAGCCGCCGGAGACCGAGCGCCGGCTTTGAAGTTCGGGGGTCCGTGGAATCTGGCTTTGTTGCTGCTGCAACCATTGGGTGCATGCCAGCACCTCCGTCGCAGTCTCGGCCAATGGCGCTGCATCCAGCGCGGCTGTCAGCGATGCAGCTTTGGCGAGATCGGAAAATTCCAGCAGCGTCCGGGCTGCTTCACATTGGCTCTGGAGCGCAGTGGCAGAACTGGAGGCGCTGGCCAGTTGGCCGGTCGCCTGCACCTGGGTCTGAAGCCATGCCAAGCCACTGGCAGTGCCTGACCAAGCCAGCCCGCAACATGTCGATATCAGAGCAAAGCACAGCCAATACCGCACGGCTCTGGCCGCGCGGTCGATTCCCGTCACACACATTGGAGATCCTCTTGTCTCTCACCATGCGCATGAAAAGCGTCGCCGGTCGACCCTGAGCCAACCACCTCCCCCAATCGCAGATGCAGAGTCGTTGCAATTTTTTTATTGCGGCGGATGCTAGCCATAACGATTGCAATCATCTGTGACAAATTGTTGTTGACACCTATTCGCGACAAAGCATCGCTTTCTGTTTACCACCTCCCATGACGATGGAATGCCCAGATGCCTCAATCATTGGCTTTCACGATATCCAGGGCGATGCGCAGCCACGCAGAGGCAATCTTCTGGTCACTACATGCCGGCTCGATTCAAGCGACAACCTTTGCAGAACCAAAGCGCCACCGCGTTTCGGGCCACCGCGGCCCAAGAGCCATTGAAACGCAAAGGGCGGCCGGGGCCCGAGGGCTGTGCGGGCCGCCCTTCACCGATGGGGGTGAAAAGTGCCTCCAGCGCAATTGGAACTAGGGCATATCGCTATATTTTTAATAGCACCCCTGCATGTTCATATCATCGCTGCCGCCACGGCCATTACGGCGGCGTGTAGCGCCGGTCCACCGATGCCAGGCAATCCAGGATTTCCCGCGCCGCCTCGTCAATGCGCGGACCCGGCCGCACCATCACGTCGAAGTGCGATTCGGCGATGCGGCAGAACCGACCGCGCTGCACCGCCTCCATGGTGCCCCAGCCCGGGCGCGCGGCGATCGGCGGCGTACCGCGGCCTTCGTTGGTGATGAGCAGATCGGGCTCGGCCCGCACCGCGTATTCCGGGCCCAGCTTGGGAAACGCGCCCAGGCTGCCGGGCACCACGTTGCGCAGGCCCAGGCGGGCCAGCGTTTCGCCGATGAACGAGGCCTCGCTCGCCGCCGCCGAGCCGCCGTGCAGTTCGAAGTACACGCGCCGGCCTTGCCACGCGGCCGGCACCCGGGCGCGGGCTTCGTCCAGCCGCACGTCGGTGCGGTGCCACAGCGCTTCGCCCGCCCCCGGCTTGCCGATGGCCTGTGCCACCGCCTCCATGTTGCGCCGCATGTCCGCATGCGTTTTGGCGTCCAGCGCCAGCACCTTGATGCCCAGGCCCTCCAGCCGCTCGACCACGCGGTTGCGCGGGCGCACCAGCACCAGATCGGGCCGCAGCGCGATGATGCGCTCCACGTGCGCGTCCGCCAGGCTGCCCACCTGCGGCAGCTGGCGCACCGACTCGGGCCAGTTGGAGTGCCGGTCCACGCCGACGAGGCGATCGCAGGCGCCCAGGGCGCAAAGCGTCTCGGTGAGCGAGGGCTGCAGCGACACGATGCGCGCTGCTGGCCGTGGCAGCTCCACGGTCTGCTGCCGGTCGTCGGCGATGCGGATGCCTGCGTGCGCGGCGCCCGCCATCCACCAGGCCAGCAGGCACCACCACACAGCGGACGATCGAAAGGGGTGGGAAGGGCGCAAGGCGGTAGGCAAGGGGTGGGGCGGCATCGTGGGCGAGCGCGGTATTGTGCCGGTCCGCGGCCCTGGCCCGTGCCTTGGCCGAGCGCGCGAGGCCCAAAAAAGGCATGGCGCGCTGCGCGCTGCACGCCATGCCGCTCGCCAGATCAGTGCTTGTGTTCGCCGTGGGCCGCCGGTGCCTGGCTGGCGCTCACCGCGCGCGCCTGGGCCTTCACCTCCAGCGACTCGCGCTTGCCGTCCTGGCCTTCGAAGACGAGCGTGAGTGGCACCGTGTCGCCTTCCTTCACGGGTTTGGGCAGGTCCATCAGCATGACGTGGTAGCCGCCGGGCTTGAGGTCCACGGCCTTGCCCGCGGGCAGGTCGATCGCGGGCACTTCGCGCATCTTCATCACGTCGCCTTCCATCTTCATCTCGTGGATTTCCGCCAGCGGCGCGGCGGGCGAGCTGACCGATACCAGGCGCGTGCTCTTCGCGGCATTGAGCCGCATGAAGGCGCCGGTGGCCTTCTGGTTCGGCACCGAGGCGCGCACCCAGGCGTCCTGCACGGTGACTTGGGCATGGGCGGCCGTGGCCGTCAAAAGGGCCATGGCGATGGCGAAAGCGGAAAAGTGGGTCTTGGGCATGAAAGCTCCTTGAATGCGGAAAACGGATCAACGGCCTGCGCGGGGCTGCGCGGAAAGCCCGTGCCCGCAGCGGTCCGTAAACGGGGGGGGGGGCAGGTGGACGGGCCGGTCAGCACGCTGGGGACCGGCCCCGGTGTTCATGCCGCCAGCGGCGGTGCCCGAGGAGGGAAGGGCGCACCGGCCAGCGTGGCCGGCGGAGCGCGGTAGAGCGGGCTGGGAAGATGCGTCGGCAGTGCCTGGGCATGCGCGCCCGCCTGGATCGAGGGCGGCGGCAGGACCGTCGGCAGGCACAGCGGACACTCCAGGCCATGGTGCGCAGGCACGGCGGCATCTTCGCCCGCGCCGGCCACCACCCACCGCGGCTCGCCACCCGCCGAGCACACCCATTCGATGCGCTGCGGGTGCACCAGTGGTGCAGCCACCGCCACGCCGAGCGACGCCACGAACCACGCCAGGATCAGGCGGGCGAGGAAGCGGACGTGGCGCAGGGCAGGCATGTGCGCTGCATTATCGCCGCGTGCTTTCCCGGCCTTCACCGCGCCGGCTCCAGGGGCTGGTGCGCACCCGAAGCGCGCACTCCGTGGATCGCAAGGCCGTCCCCGAGGGACCTCTTGCATTCGGACGGCGCGTTTTCCGACGCGATCGCCTGCGCTGCGCACGCAGCCTTGGGCGTCTTCGTCGGCCGGCCCGCCCTTCAGCGAGCGCGCCGTGCCACGGTCCGCCATTCCCTCAGGAGCCTTTCATGCCCACCTCTCCCTCCTCCAAAGCCAAGACCCGCAACGGCACACCCGGTGCCACCAAAGCCCGGGGCAACGCCGGCACGGCGGAGAGCCCGGACACCGAAGCGGTCGCGCGCAAGCAGGTGCGAATCCAGCGCGAGCAGGACGCGAAGGACCAGGCCAAACCCTCTCGATCCGCCGCCCCAGCCAAGAAGGGCGCTGCGGCCAAGACCGCCGCCCCCGGCGCCGGCCGCGCAGCCCCCGTGCCGCCCATGCCGCAGCAGCACCTGGAAAAGCCAGGGCGCGAGGCCGACATGGAGCTGGCGCCGCAGTTCGAGGCGCCCCAATACCGGGGCAGCGGCAAGCTCGATGGTTTCTCCGCCATCGTCACGGGCGGCGATTCCGGCATCGGCCGGGCGGTGGCCGTCCTCTTCGCCCGCGAAGGCGCCGACGTGGCCATCGTCTATCTCAACGAACACGAAGATGCCGAGGTCACGCGCCAGCATGTCGAACAGGAAGGGCGCCGCTGCATCCTGATCCCCGGCGATGTGAAGAGCGCGGCCTTCTGCCAGCGGGCCGTGCGCAAGACGGTGTCGGCGTTCGGAAAGCTGGACGTGCTGGTCAACAACGCGGCCTTCCAGGAGCATGCCGAATCCCTGGCGGACCTGACTGAGGAGCGCTTCGACGAAACCTTCAAGACCAACGTCTACGGTTACTTCCACATGGCCCAGGCGGCGCTGCCGCACCTACGGCGCGGGGCCGCGATCATCAACACCGGCTCGGTCACCGGACTGCGCGGCAGCAAGGAGCTGCTGGACTACTCCGCCACCAAAGGCGCGATCCATGCGTTCACCAAAGCGCTGGCCAGCAACCTCGCCGAGCAAGGCATCCGCGTCAACGCCGTGGCGCCCGGCCCCGTGTGGACGCCGCTGAATCCGGCGGACCGCAGCGAAGAGGGCATCGCCGAATTCGGCAGCAAGACCCAGCTGGGCCGGCCCGCGCAGCCAGAAGAGATTTCGCCGGCCTACGTGTTCCTGGCCTCGCCCGTGTGCTCCAGCTATATCACCGGCATCGTGCTGCCGATCACCGGCACGGCGGGCGACGGGGGCTGATGCCTTCCCGGGGGGCTGCACGCTGCTGGGCTGCGGGACGCGCCCTGCGTGTGCAGCACCGCCCGGGTGCGCCAAGCGGCGCAATGGCATCAGACGGTGATGTCGCCGCCGTCTTCGCCATCCCAGTAGTGGATGCGACAGGCTTTCACCCGGATCATGACGAGCCCCTGGGTGTCGATGCCATCCTTGAACCAGTGGTCCAGGTCGGGCGTCCAGTGCTCGGCGAAGGCGGCGCGGTCGCGCACCAGCTCGGCGTTCCCCTGCACGGCCACCAGGAAGGCCTTGGCGCCCTGGAAGGCGAGCGATACCTGGGGCGCACGTTCGATGTCGGCCACCATGCGGGATTGCTCCCAGGTGAAATAGCACGACGTGCCGTCGTAATCGACCTCGCGGTTGTTGCTCATCGGCCGGCCGGCAATGGTGCCGCCGTCGGTGTGGGTGGACAGCATGGCGATGTCGATGTCGCGCATCTTCTCGGCCAGATCGGCCAGGGTCTTTTGGGTCATGGAGGGCGATCGGCGGGGTTCAGCGGTCAGCGCCGAGCTGTTCCACGCGGTCATCGTTGGTGATGCTGCGTGAACCCTTAAGATGCATCTCCACATCGGCCGCCTTGTCGCCGACGGCTTGCACGGCCTCTTTCAGTTGCAGCTCGCTCACTGCGAGCTTGTCGGCCCATTGGGTGACGAGGGCGGCGTCGTTGACGTCGATGCGATCGGGTTGCACACCTGCGGCTTGGTTCATGTCGGTCTCCTGAAGAAAGGAAGGGGGAAGACATGAACCTAAGGCGCACGCAGCGGCGGCGGCTGTAGGCAGAACGCGCCCACTGCCGGAGGGATTGCCCGACACGACGCCGTGGCGTGCATGGAATGCAGCGGTGCTGGGTGCTTTCCACGAAGCGGCGGCGGAAATGCAAAAAGCCGGCGCTATGTTTGATAGCGTCGGCTTTTTTTGCCTTGCGGCTTGTATAAGTGGTGGGTCCTGAGTGACTCGAACACTCGACCTACGGATTAAGAGTCCGCTGCTCTACCAACTGAGCTAAGAACCCACTTTTTGAAAAGTTGTCTGCATCGCTGCAGAGCCTCGAATTATGCACCAAGATTTGAGGCGTCTGCAAGTCCCGCAGAAAAAAATTGCCGTCATCAGGTGCTGATCGCCAGCCGTCCGGCGGTCTTTCACATGAGCAGATGCTCGCCCGCGTTGTCGCCGCCCAGGATCACGTAGTTCACCTTGCGGATGTCCATGAGCTTGCGGCCGCCGGAGTAGCTGATGGAGCTTTGCACGTCCTGCTCCATCTCCACCAGCGTGCTGGCCAACGTGCCCTTGATGGGCTCGAGGATGCGCTTGCCCTCCACGTGCTTGTACTCGCCCTTGTTGAAGTCGCTGGCCGAGCCGTAGTACTCCTTGAACAGCGCGCCGTCCACTTCCACCGTCTGGCCCGGGGACTCTTCGTGGCCGGCGAACAGCGAGCCGATCATGACCATGGTCGCGCCGAAGCGGATGCTCTTGGCGATGTCGCCATGGTCGCGGATGCCGCCGTCCGCGATGATGGGCCGGGTGGCCACACGCGCGCACCATTTGAGCGCCGACAGCTGCCAGCCCCCGGTACCGAACCCGGTCTTGAGCTTGGTGATGCACACCTTGCCCGGGCCGATGCCCACCTTGGTCGCATCGGCACCCCAGTTTTCCAGGTCGATGATGGCCTCGGGCGTGCCGACGTTGCCGGCGATGACGAACGCGCCGGGCAGCTTGTCCTTGAGGTAGCCGATCATGTTCTTGACCGTGTCGGCATGTCCGTGGGCGATGTCGATGGTGACGTACTCGGGGACGAGGCCGGCGGCGGCCAGTTGGTCCACGGTGTCGTAGTCGGGCTGCTTCACGCCCAGCGAGATGGACGCGAAGCACCCCGCCGCTTGCATGTCGCGCACGAACTGCACGTTGTCCAGATCGAAGCGGTGCATGACGTAGAAGTAGCCGTTCTGCGCCATCCAGCGGCAGATTTTCTCGTCCACCACCGTTTTCATGTTGGCCGGCACCACGGGCAGGCGGAAGCTGCGCTGGCCCAGCGTCACGCTGGCGTCGCACTCGGAGCGGCTTTCCACGCGGCATTTGCGCGGCAGCAGCAGGACGTTGTCGTAGTCGAAGATTTCCATCAGATTTCCAAGCTCCATTGAAGGACGCGGCGGAAGGATTTCCGCCACGGTGGGCGCTTGGCTTGCTGACCGGCTCTGCGGGTGCCGCCGCAATGGACGGCACCGGACCCTGCTGTGCGCAGGCACAAAAAAACCGGGCGTCAAGAAACTTGGGCCCGGTGACTGATTCTACCCGCCGCTCAAGACCCTGCTGCGCAGCGGGACTGCGCCGCGGCCACGATGCGGCCCTGCGCATCCTGCAGCCAGCCGGCGACGAACAGGCGCTCGGCATCGGTGCCTTCCGGGGTTCGCATGGAGCGGTTGTCGATCCAGGCGGATTGCTCCTTTTTCGATAGCGGGATGCCGGCGTTCCAATTGCCCTGGAGGGCATTTCGAACCACATACCGTTCGACCGGCGTCCCTGCGGTGCCCGCGGCACCCGCTCCACCAGCACCAGCGTGTACGCGTAGCGGCCCGCCGGCAGCAGATTGCGGGGCGCGGGCTGGAAGGCGATGCCGGTGCCGAGGTAGTCGTTCATCGCCAGGCCGTTGGCCACGCGCAGCCGGCCGGGCAGGGGCTGCACCTCGGCGGTGTGGGTGTCTGAAAATGACGGCACGCTGCGGCCGAGGTCCTGCAGTCGCTGCAGGGCATCGCGCGTGGCGGCGGCGGACAGGGGGGCATCGTCCGCCAGTCCACCGGGCACGATCCAGTCGAGCACCAGTGCACTGGCGCCGGGCGCGTGCGCAGGCGGCCCGGCCCAGCATGATTCGCAGTCGGCGTTGATGAAGCGTTCGTACAGCGCCACGGGCTGCGCCACGCCGTCGCTGGAGCAGGACGCCTGGGCCTGGGCCAGCAGCGGGGCGCCGCCGAAGGTGGCCAGCAAGGCCAGGGCGGTCAGGGAGTGAAGGGGTGGGCGCATGGGCAGCGGAGCAGCGGCAGTGGTGTTGCGCGCCATGTTCCCACAGATGCGCACGGCTTGGGAGCCGCCCGTGCATGTGGGGCCCCGGCCCCGAACCGGGGTGGGGCGGGAGGCCGGGTGTGCGGCCTACTCGGGCTTGACGTTGGCGCGGCGCACCACGTCGCCGTAGGCCACCAGGCGCTCGGCCATCATCTTCTCGAAGCCGGTCGGTGCCATGTCCTCCGGCGCGATCACGCCGCGGCCGCGCAGGTTTTCCAGCATGGAGGGTTCCGTGGCTGCCGTGCGGATGGCCTTGTGCAGCGTGGCCACGATGGCGGGCGGCGTGTTGGCGGGCGCGGCGATGCCGGTCCACGACGTCTGGTTGAGCGGGGCCTGGCCCAGTTCGGCGAAGGTGGGCACGTCGGGCAGTTGCGGCAGGCGCTGGGGCGACGCCACGGCCAGCGCGCGCAGCTTGCCGGCCTGGATGTGCGGCAGGAAGATGACCAGGTTGTCGAGCGTGAACTGCACCTCGTTGGCCAGCATGGCGGTGATGAGCGGAGAGCCGCCGCGGTAGGGCACGTGCACGGCCTGCGTGCCGATGGCCAGCTGCATCATTTCGACATTGAGCTGTCCCATGCTGCCGGCGCCGGCGCTGCAGAAGTTGAGCTGGCCCGGGCGCTGCTTGGCGTAGGCCACGAACTCGGCGAAGGTCTTCACCGGCAGGCTGGGGTGCACGACGAGCACGTTGGGCTGGCGGCCCAGGATGGCGATGTTGTCGAAGTCCTTGATGGGGTCGTAGCCCAGGTTGGGCTGCACGAGCGGATTGGCCAGGTGGCTGCTTTGCGACGAGACCACGAGCGTGTAGCCGTCGGCCTTGGAACGGGCCACGAACTGCGCGCCAATCGATCCACCCGCGCCGGGCTTGTTGTCGATGACCATGGGCACGCCCAGGATGCGGCCGAGCGGCTCGGCGTATTGCCGCGCCATCACGTCCACCGAGCCGCCGGGCGGGAAGGGCACGACGAGCGTGATCGGGCGCGCGGGGTAGGTCTCTGCCGCGTGGCTGGCCACGGCGGGCAGGCCGGCCAGGCCCAGCCCGAGGCTGGAGGCCAGGATCTGGCGGCGGGTCAGGTGGCAGGCGTCAGGCGAGGAAGGGGCGGTGCGAACAGGCATGGCAGGGGCAATGGCAAATGAAAAGACAAAGGTGAAAACAGGGCGCGGCCTGGCCCGCCGTCAGCCCAGCGCGAGCAGGGTGAGGGCCAGCGCCTGGGCCCGTGGCACGAAGGTGGTCAGGTCGCAGAACTCGCGCTCGCTGTGGGCGTATCCGCCCACCGGGCCCAGCGCGCATAGCGAGGGAATGCCCATCGACGAGGTGATGCCGCTGTCGGCGGCCCCGCCGGTGAATTCGCCCTCGACCGCGAAGCCAACCTGCGCCGCGCTGCGCTGGTAGGCGGCCAGCAGGTCGGCCGGGGTTTTGGCCATGGGCAGCGTGCCCGTCTGCTCCACGATGCGACCACTGGTGCGGGGCAGCGATTCTTCTTCGATCACCGCGCGGATGCGGGCCAGCACGGCCTCGAGGTCGTTCTCGGCCGTGTAGCGCAGGTCCAGATGGGCCCGCGCCAGCGGCGCGACGACGTTGGAGGCCATGCCGCCCTGGATGAAGCCGACGTTGAGCGTCACGCCCGGCTCGCAGCCGTTGAGCGCGTGCAGGGCCACCGTCTTGCGCGCCAGGGCCTCGATGGCGCTGGCCCCCTGCGCGGGGTTGATGCCCGCATGCGCGGCCACGCCTTGCACCTCGAAATCGATGCGGTACGAGCCCTTGCGCTCGACCACCACGTTGCCCGTGATGCGGCCGGGCTCGGCGTTGAGCACGGCGCGCGCGCCCTGGGAGATTTCGCGGATCACCGTGCGGCAGGCGGGCGAGCCCACTTCTTCGTCGCATGAGAAGAACAGGTGTACGGGCGAGGCGTTGCCGCCGAACCGGGCCAGCGCCTCGGCCACGAAGACGTTCATGACCAGGCCGGATTTCATGTCCGCCACGCCGGGCCCGAAGGCCTTGCCGGCTTCCACCCGCCAGGGGCGCTCGGCGGCCGTGCCCAGGGGGAACACCGTGTCCATGTGGCCCATGAGTTGCAGGTGGCCTGCGGCCGACGGGTTGCTGCCCGGAATGCGGGCCAGCAGGCATTCGCCCCAGCCCGGCTGCGGCAGGGTCTGCACGGCGATGCCAGCCGCTTCCAGCCGCCCGCGCAGCAGGGCCGCGACCTGCTGCACGCCCGCCACATGGCCGCTGCCGCTGTCGGTGTCCACCACCTGCCGCAGCAGATCGAACATGGCACTTTCCTGCGAGGCCAGCCAGGCCAGCAGGGGTTGCGCAGCCGGCGGCAGGGCCTGGCCGGTGGCAGGGGAGTCGGCTTCGATGGTGGTGGTCATGGGCATCGCGAGTGAAATGAATATTTCAATAATCATATATTCATGAAACAGTCATTGCAATGTGCTCGCGGTGCTTCGCCATGCGGGGCTGCGCTGGATTACGCTCACCCATCCCCGTCGATTTCTCCACCCCTGCCATGCTCCTGACCGAACGGCTCGTCCTCCACGCCCCTACCCTGACGGCCAGCGAACGTGCGCTGGCGGACGACCTGCAGCGCCACTACCCCGACGGATTGCTCGACTCGGCCAGCGCCATGGCCGCGCGCGCGGGCACCAGCGCCTCCACCGTGGTGCGGCTGTTCGCCAAGCTGGGCTATGCCAGCCTGGCCGAGGTGCGCCGCGAAGCCCGCAGCGAGGTGACCGTGCTGCTGCAGACGCCCGCCCAGCGCACCCGAGCCACCATCGGCAGCGACCGCACCCTGGCCGAGTGCGTGGACGATGCGCTGCTGCACGACCAGCACAACCTCACCGCCACCCGGCAGGGGCTGGACATGGGCGTGTTCGGGGCGGTGGTGCAGGCCATCAGCGGCTGCCAGGGGCGCGTCTTCGTGATGGCCGAGAAAAACAGCGTGCCGGTGTCCTCCTACCTCACCACCCACCTGAACATGTGCCGGCCGCAGGTGCTGGAACTGGGCGCGGGCGCGCCCTTCGCGGTGGACCGGCTGCTGTGGACCGAGCCGCAGGACATGCTGCTGGTGTTCACCATCCGCCGCTATTCCAACGGCGCGCTGCTGGCCGCGCAGCATTTCCGGCAGCAGGGATGCACCGTGGTGGCGATCACCGACAGCGCGGCGGCGCCCATCGTGGCCTGCGCCCACCACAGCCTGCTGGTGGGCACGGCGAACGCGTCCCCGTTCGACTCCTATACCGCCGCGTTCTTCCTGTGCAACGCGCTGGTGTCCGCCGTGGCGCAGCAGCGGCATGGCGAAGTGGCGCAGACCCTGCAGCGCCGCGACGCGCTGTGGAAGGACTTCGAGGCCGACGCGGTGGACGGCCTGCGCCGCATGCCCCCGCTGCCGGCCCGCCCGCGCAGTGGGGGATAGCGCCGAGCAGCCCCACGGCGGAGGGCCGCCGGTGGAGGTTCCTACAATGGCGCCATGCTCCCACACGACCTGTTTTCCGGCGCGCCAGCGCCTTTCGGTGCTGGCGACGCCGGCCCCGCGCCCCAGTCCGATGCCGCCTCGCCCCTGCTGCAGAACCTGAACGACGAGCAACTGGCCGCGGTCACGCTGCCGGCTGGGCACGCCCTGATCCTCGCGGGCGCGGGCTCGGGCAAGACCCGGGTGCTCACCACCCGCATCGCCTGGCTGCTGCAAAACGGCTACGCCACGCCCGGCGGCATCCTGGCCGTCACCTTCACCAACAAGGCCGCCAAGGAGATGGTCCTGCGCCTGTCGGCCATGCTGCCGGTGAACGTGCGCGGCATGTGGATCGGCACCTTCCACGGGCTGTGCAACCGCCTGCTGCGGGCGCACTACAAGCTGGCCGGCCTGCCTCAGGCCTTCCAGATCCTGGACACGCAGGACCAGCTTTCGGCCGTCAAGCGGCTGTGCAAGCAGTTCAACATCGACGAGGAGCGCTTTCCCCCGAAGCAGGTGCAGTACTTCATCAGCGGCTGCAAGGAAGAGGGCCTGCGCCCGGGCGACGTGGACGCACGCGATGCCGATGCCCGCAAGAAGGTCGAGCTGTACCAGCTGTACGAAGAGCAGTGCCAGCGCGAAGGCGTGGTCGATTTCGGCGAACTGATGCTGCGCAGCTACGAACTGCTGCGCGACAACGACCCGGTGCGTGCGCATTATCAGCGGCGCTTCCAGCACATCCTGGTGGATGAGTTCCAGGATACCAACAAGCTGCAGTACGCCTGGCTCAAGCAGCTCGCGGGCGACGTGGCGGACGGCCAGTTCCAGGCGCGCGGCAGTGTGATCGCCGTGGGCGACGACGACCAGAGCATCTATGCCTTCCGCGGTGCGCGCGTGGGCAACATGGCCGACTTCGTGCGCGAGTTCGACGTGCAGCGCCAGATCAAGCTGGAGCAGAACTACCGCAGCTACAGCAACATCCTCGATTCGGCCAACGCCCTCATCAGCCACAACAGCAAGCGCCTGGGCAAGAACCTGCGCACCACGCAGGGCCCTGGCGAGCCGGTGCGTGTGTTCGAGGCCACCACCGACCTGGCCGAGGCGCAGTGGATGGTGGAGGAGATCCGCCAGCTCGTGCGCAGCGACGGTTTCGAACGCAAGGAAGTGGCCGTGCTGTACCGCAGCAATGCGCAGAGCCGGGTGATTGAGTCGGCCCTGTTCAATGCCGCGGTGCCTTACCGCGTGTACGGCGGCCTGCGCTTCTTCGAGCGGGCCGAAATCAAGCACGCGCTGGCCTACCTGCGCGTGCTGGAGAACCAGCACGACGACACGAGCTTTCTGCGCGTGGTCAATTTCCCGCCGCGCGGCATCGGCGCGCGCACGGTCGAGGTGCTGCAGGACGCGGCGCGCAGCGCGGGCTGCTCGCTGCACGATGCCGTCACCGCGGTGCCGGGCAAGGCCGGCGCCAACCTGGGCAGCTTCGTCGCCCTCGTCGACGTGCTGCGCGAGCAGACGCAGGGCATGACCCTGCGCGGCATCATCGAGCAGATGCTGGAGTCCAGCGGCCTGCTGGAGCACTTCCGCTCTGAAAAGGAAGGCGCCGACCGCATCGAAAACCTGCAGGAGCTGGTGAACGCGGCCGAGAGCTTCGTCACGCAGGAAGGCTTCGGGCGCGACGCCATCGCGCTGCCGGTGGATGAGCACGGCACGCCGCTCACGCAAAGCCCGGCGAGCCAGGGCCTGGACCCGTCGCTGCCCACGACCGACGAGCCGCTGCCCGGCGGCGTGGCGGGCATCGTGGACACCGATACCGGCGAGACACTCTCGCCCCTGGCCGCCTTCCTGACCCATGCGGCGCTGGAGGCGGGCGACAACCAGGCGCAGGCCGGCCAGGATGCCGTGCAGCTCATGACCGTGCACGCCTCCAAGGGCCTGGAATTCGACGCCGTGTTCATCGGCGGCATGGAAGAGGGCCTGTTCCCCCACGAGAACGCGATGAGCGACCGCGAAGGGCTGGAGGAAGAGCGCCGCCTGATGTACGTGGCCATCACCCGCGCGCGAAAGCGCTTGTACCTGAGCCATTCGCAGACCCGGCTGCTGCACGGCCAGACGCGCTACAACATCAAGAGCCGGTTCTTCGACGAACTGCCTGAAGCCGCGTTGAAATGGATCACGCCCAAGCAGCAGGGGTTCGGCACGTTTGCTCCTAATTCAGGAGCGGGCGGTGCATATGGATCTAGCGCGAGAGGCGGATTCGGGTCCAGGTCGGAATCGTTCGCCAGTCCACCGGTACCGGCGCAGAAGGCCGCGCCGTCGCACGGGTTGCGCGTGGGACTGGGCGTGTTCCACACCAAGTTCGGCGAGGGCAAGGTGCTGGCGCTGGAGGGCACCGGCGACGATGCGCGCGCACAGGTGAACTTTCCCCGGCATGGCACCAAATGGCTGGCGCTGTCGGTGGCCAAGCTGACCGTGGTGGATTGATTGGACACCGCGGGGCGGGGTGGCATGCGCCGCCCCGCGGCGTGCCTCAATTTCGGGACGGAAAGGTCCCTGCGAGCGCGATGATGAAGTTGAGGGAGAGATAGGGCTGCATGTTGTCGTGCGGCAGGCTGCTCCCGGCCAGCCCCGTCGTGACGCCGGCCAGGTTGCCGTCGGGGGCCTGGTTGGTGTATTGGTTATCGCGCCGGTCGGAAGCGGCCAGGTAGCGGCCGTTGGGCGCTGCCGAGTTGCCCGCG
>NZ_BAAJYS010000038.1:0-24914 GCF_057543315.1 Acidovorax sp. KPB24-07 | reverse complement strand
TGATAGCAATATGCCCTAGTACTTACTGCCGTTGCATGCCAAAAGGCCATGAAATCCCATGTGGATATGCGGTGGACGCTCCTTTTTCAGGAGCGCCAGCGCCCGCCCGGCATCAGAAGCCCAGGCTGGCCAGCAGATCGTCCACTTGCGACTGGTCGGTGACCACATCGGGCGTGCCTTCGGGATCGACCACCGGGCCGGCCAGGTGTTCGTGGCGCGCTTCCACCACCGGGGCGACCTGCGCCTGCGCGGCCGGTGGGGCGGTCTGGATGAGCAACTGCACCAGCTGCTCTTCGATCGTGGCCGCCAGGTTGACCACACGGGCGATCACCTGGCCGGTGAGGTCGTGGAAGTCCTGCGCCATCATGATTTCGGTCAGGTGGCCGTCGGCTTCCTTGGTGACGCGCTCCACGTCGTGCAGGAAGTTCATGATCTCGCCCTTGGCGACGGCCGCCACGGGGTCCTTGACCAGCGAGGAGACGACGCGGCGGGTTTCCTCGGCGATGAAGTCGTGCTGGGCCTTGGCCTGCTCCACCCGGCTCAATACCTTCTCTGCCGCTTCTCCCGTGAGGCGCGCGATGTAGGAAAGTCGGCTTTGCGCATCGGGCAACTCGCCCATCGTGCCGCGCAGCTTGTCGGCGTAGCCGAGTTCGTTCAGCGAGTCGTGCAGCTGGCGGGTCAGCTGGCCGATCTTGTTGTGAACGGCGCCGGCTTCCGGAAGGTTGTTGTCCGAGGTATCCATGATCACAGGCCCATTTTCTTGAGGATCAGGGTGACTTTCTCTTCCAGCGTGGCCTTGGTGAACGGCTTGACGATGTAGCCGGCTGCCCCGTTCTGGGCGGCTGCCACGATGTCTTCCTTGCGGGCTTCTGCCGTCACCATCAGCACGGGCAGGTGCTTGAGCTTGTCGTCCTTCTTGATTTCAGCCAGCAGCTGGAATCCGTTCATGTTGGGCATGTTGATATCGGTGACGACGAAATCGAACTTGCTGTTGCGCAGTTTGTTCAGCGCCACCACGCCGTCTTCCGCCTCGTCGGCATCGGCAAAGCCGCTTTCCTTGAGCAGGTTGCGCACGATGCGTCGCATGGTGGAGAAGTCGTCAACGATCAAAAAGCGGAGTGCAGTGGTCACGTGGGACCCTTTCGGTCGGAAATTGCAGTGTGTATTGTCATGGGCCGCAGGTTTGGTGACAAGACGTTACGGCCGAGGGGCGGATGCCGGATTCTCGCGCTTTTCGGCGGTGAACTCCGTGGAAGTGATGGTGGCAGATTTCTTTCCGAGCAGCCGTTCCTCGGCTTCCTGGGTCAAAACCGTGATCGTGATGCGCCGGTTGGCGGGCGCGCGCGGCTCCTTGGGTTCCAGCAAATCGCTGGCCGCCAGCCCGACAACGCGGCCCAGCTTGGCATCCGGCATGCCGGCGGCCACGAGTTCGCGGCGCGAGGCGTTGGCCCGGTCGGCCGACAGTTCCCAATTGCTGTAGCCGCGGTCGCCGTTGCCGTAGGGCGTCGCGTCGGTGTGGCCTGCCAGGCTGATGCGGTTTTGCACGCCGCCGAGCGCGGTTCCGATTTCTCGAAGAATGTCGCGCATGTAGGGTTTTACCAACGCACTGCCGCTGTCGAACATGGGCCGGTTCTGGTCGTCCACGATCTGGATCTGCAGGCCATCGGGCGTCACATCCATGCGGATCTGCGAGCGATATTCATTCAGCTTGGGCGTTTCGGTGATCAGCGCATCGATTTTGGCCTGCAGCGCCTTGATGCGCATCTCGTCCTGGCGGGCGCGCTCGGCGCGTGCGGCTTCGAGGTTGGCGCGGCGGTTCGTCGACGTCTCCGAGTCGGAGCGCCGCACCTGTCCGTGCACCTTGGACAGGTCGTTGCCGCCGCCGGGAATCACGCTCGAGCTGTTGCCCGCACCGTCTCCCCCCTGCATGGACACCTTCAGCGGCGAATTGAAGTAGGCGGCGATGCCCTGCAGTTCGCCCTTGGCGGTGGAGCCCAGCAGCCACATCAGCAGGAAGAACGCCATCATGGCCGTCACGAAGTCGGCATAGGCGATCTTCCAGGCGCCGCCATGCACGGCATGGCCGCCCTTCTTGACGCGCTTGATGATGATCGGCTGGAGTTTCTTGTCGGCCATGGGGGCGTCTTCAGCCTACTTCTTGCCCTTCACGTGGCTTTCCAGTTCGGAAAAGCTCGGACGGTCGGTGGAGAACAGGACCTTGCGGCCGAATTCGATCGCGGTGGCGGGGTTGTAGCCCTGCATGCTGGCCAGCAGCGTGGTCTTGATGCATTGCAGTTCCTTGGCGGCATCTTCCAGCTTCTGCTCAACCAGGCCACCGAGGGGTTCCACCACGCCATAGGCCAGCAAGATCCCGAGGAAGGTGCCGACCAGCGCCGAGCCGATCATGCCGCCCAGCACGGAGGGAGGCTGGCCCACCGAGCCCATGGTGTTCACCACGCCCAGCACGGCGGCGATGATGCCGAAGGCCGGCAGCGCGCCAGCCAGGCGGGCCAGTGCCGCCACGGGGGCGTGTGCTTCCTGGTGGTGGGTTTCGATCTCGCTGTCCATCAGCGCCTCGATCTCGTGCGCGTTCAGGTTGCCCGAGACCATCATGCGCAGGTAATCGGTCATGAACTCGATCACATGGTGGTCGCTGCCGACCGTGGGGTATTTCTTGAAGATTTCGGATTCGTGGGGCGTCTCGACATCCTTTTCGATGGCCATCAGCCCTTCCTTGCGGGCTTTCTGCAGGATGTCGTAGAGCATCGCCATCAGTTCCATGTACCGTGCCTTGGTGTACTTGGACCCCTTGAGCGCCATGGGCAGCGCCTTCAGCGTGGACTTGAGCACCTTCGGCTGGTTGTTCACCACGAACGCGCCCAGCGCGCCGCCGAAGATCGTGATCATCTCGAAAGGGAGCGCTTTGATGATCACGCTCACATTCCCGCCGTGTACCACGTACACGCCGAAAATGCACCCGAGGCAGACCAGGTAACCGATGATTACAAACATGGGGCCATTCTGGCAGAGTCTTTTTGAAGCGCAAAAACGGAAATGCAGGCGGGATACACCCCAATTCGTTCCCCTTGACAAGTCCCGTTGCCCTGTTGGTGAAACCGGCCGCCCACCGCCAAAACAGGCGGGCAAACCATGGTTTATTGGGGCCACCGCAGGGGCCGGGAGCCCCTAAGATGGACCCCGGCCGTTTCGATCCACTGCCCCGATCCCACCCTTTTCCATTGCCTGCCGCCGATGTGCTCCATGCCCACTTCCACCGACGATGCTGATGTGCAAGAGCATGCCGACCTGCTGATCGCGCTCTTTCAGGCCGAGCAGTGCCTGGCGCAGCAGGATCTGGTGGGTGCCCTGACGAAATTCGCCACCGCCCTGGCTTTCGATCCACAGCGTGCGGACGTCTGGATGCATGTCGGGCGCACCTACCTCAAGATGGAAAACTGGGCGCAGGCCATTCCGGCGCTGGAGACCGCCCTGAACCTGCAGCCCGGCATGCCGGATGCGCAGCATGGCCTGTCGTTCGCATTGTTCAACCTGGGCCGGCACGCCGAAGCGTTGCAAATGATCGACGATGTGTGTCGCCGCGGCAACAACCCGGCCATGTGGGTCATGCGCGCCTTCCTGCATGACCAGATCGAGGGCAGTCCCGTCAAGACGCTGGAGGTCTACAGGGACTGGGGCCGGCGCTACGCCGATCCGCTGACGCGCAAGGCCGCTCCCCTCGTCGTGACCGATCGCCGCCCGAAGAAACGCCTCAAGGTGGGCTATGTCACGGCCGATTTCCGGGAGCACTCCATCGCGTTCTTCATGCTGCCCGTGCTGCGCCACCATGACCCGCAGGAGGTCGAGGTGCATGTGTACTCGGGCGGGCGGCGCGACGGCATCACCGATGCCCTGCAGCAGTGCGTGCCCCATTGGCACGAGATGATCCACCTGTCCGACGATGACCTTTACACGCTCATCCGCTCGCACGGCATCGACGTGCTGGTGGACCTGTCGGGCCACACCGCCGGCAACCGCCTGTTGGTCTTCGCGCGCCGCGCGCGCCCGTGCAGGTGACGTGGCTCGGATTCATGAGCCCGCTGGGCATGAAAGCCATGGATTACCGCCTGACCGATGCGGCCATCACCCCGCCGGGCCATGAAGTCTTCTACAGCGAGCGGCTCTTTCGCCTGGCCTGCATGGCGAGCTACGCACCGCCCACCTATGCGCCGCTGTGCGAAGAGCCGCCAATGCTGCACAACGGCTACCCCACGCTCATCTCGCTGAACAATTCCGCCAAGGTCACGGACCGCATGCTGGGTGTCTGGGGGCGCATCCTGAAGGCGCGCACCGATGCGCGCCTCGTCATCATGGTGAAGGAGCGGTCTGCCGAGGCCGCCCAGGCCAACATGCAGATGCGGGTCGAGGCTCAGGGCCTGCCGCTGGACCGCGTGTTCGTGATGCACCAGCAACCGCTCAACCAATTCATGGAACTGGGACATATTGCCGACGTGGCACTCGACACGGCCCCGATCTCCGGTGGCACCACGACGCTGCATGCCCTTTGGATGGGACTGCCGATCGTGTCGCTGGACGCCGAGCGCGGTGTGGACGCGAGCACCGCGCGCACGCTGCAGGGCGTGGGCTATCCCGATTGGGTGGCGCGCAGCGACGACCAATACGTCGAGCGGGCTCTGGCGTTCATGGCCGGTCCGGAAACCCTGGCCCGCCTGCGCCACGAAACACGGCAACGCTTGTCCGCCTGCGCACTCATGGACTATGCCGCCCGCACGGCCGAGCTGGAAAAGGCGTTCCGGCTCATGTGGCTCAATTACCTGGAAGGCCGCGACCGTTTCCTGGATGTGTTCGCCGATCCGGAGCCGGTCCTGGCACGCCTGGGCGGCGGTGAGAAGCGTGCGCACGGCACGCCCTCCGTATGACCGCCGGCGCTCCCACCGATCCCATTCCTCTGCTGGTGCCGGATGTGCCGGACCCGGTGTCCCTCCTGCCCTATCTGCAGCGCATGCATGCCGCGCGCTACTACTCCAACGGCGGCCCACTGGTGCGCGAACTGGAGGACCGCTTTGCCGAGCGCTTCGGCCTGGGCGCAGAGCAGGTCACGACCGTGGCAAGTGCGACGCTGGGCCTGGAGCTGGTGCTGCAATCGCTGGGGCTGCGCGCCGGCGCCCGGGTGCTCATGCCCACCTTCACGTTCGCTGCCACGGCGACGGCCGTGCTGCGCGCCGGCCACGTGCCGGTACTTTGCGATGTGGATGCCGACAGCTGGCTGCTGACGCCCGACATCGCGCGCGCGGCCCGTGCCACCGGTGCCGTGGATGCCGTCCTGCCCGTGGCGGCCCTCGGCATGCCGCACGACATGGCGGCATGGCAGCGCTTCGAGGACGAAACGGGCCTCCCGGTGGTGATCGACGCCGCCGCCGGCTTTGGCAGCCAGTGGCTGGCAGGCGCTTCGGGCACGCTCGTGTTCAGCCTCCATGCCACCAAGTCGCTGCCGGCGGGAGAGGGCGGTTTCGTGGTCTCATCGCGCCCCGGGTTGGCGGCGCGAGTGCGCCAGTCGGCCAATTTCGGCATCAACCTTGACCCGTCCAGCCACCTGCCGGTCGGCGCCCTGGCGGCAGTGGGCACCAATGCCAAGATGAGCGAGTTGCACGCTGCCGTGGCGCTGGCATCGCTCGCTTGCTGGGAGCAGGGCGCGCAGGTCCGGCGCGCGTTGCTGCGGGAAATGCAGGACGCCCTTACGCGCGCGGCGGACGGCCGGATCGCATGGCAGATGGCCGGCCCGGCCGGCGCCATCGCGGCACCGACGCTGTTGTGTGCACGGATGCCCGACACTGCCTGCCGGAGTCGGCTCGAGGCACTTTGTGCCGCGCAGGGCATCGCGACGCGTCGCTGGTACCAGCCCCTCATGCACCGCATGGAAGCCCTGTTGCCCTTCTGTACGCTATTGCCCACGCCCCAGGCGGATGCGCTCGCCGAGACCCTGATCGGCCTGCCGTTCTTTCCGAAGATGGATCCTGCGCAGATGCAGCGGCTCACCCGTGTGATGGAGCAGGCAATGCGCAGCTAGGAAGGGGTCCATTTCAGATCACTGTAGAGACAATGGGCTGCACGAGCCGCCGCTGGCTCGGCAGGCCCCAGACCGGTACCGAACACGGGGCCGCGGTCCTTGCAACATCCATCCAGAAGAGTCGATCCATGCCGACCAGTGTCCTTTCCCCCCACTTTTATCGAGATCCCGATCACCACGCCCGCGAACTGGAGGGGCTGTTCCGCGAAAGCTGGGTTTTCGTCTGCATGCGCTTCGAACTCGGCGGTCTCGTGCACCGTGGTGTGCAGGTGGGCGGGGTGTCGTTGTTGCTCCAGTGCGACAGCCAGGGGCTGCCGCGTGCTTTCCTCAATGTCTGCTCCCACCGGCATGCCCAGTTGTGCGAATCGGGCACGCACCGCGGGCCTGCGCGCTGCCCCTACCATGGCTGGGTGTACGACCGGGAGGGCGTTCCCGTCGGCATTCCGGCGAAACACTGCTTTCCCGAGGTGGTGGCCGAACCTGCCCGCTTTCGCCTGCAGGAATTCAACTGCGAGGCGGTAGGGCAGTTCGTATTCGTGCGCATTTCCGAAAGCGGCCCGGCACTGCGCGAGTATCTGGGCGAGCAATACGCCTTTCTCGATCGTGCCAGCGAGGGAATGCAAGACTTGCTGGACGAGTTCCGGGAGCCGGTGGGCGCCAACTGGAAAATCGTGATCGAGAATGCCCTCGAGGGGTATCACGTCCCTGCCGTGCATTCGCGAACCTTCATGCAGGTCGACGGCATGGACCGGGCCGAAACGGCACCCCGCTTCTTCCTCGAAGATCGCCGGCACAGCCATCTGGAGCATGCCGCCGATGCGCAGTGGGTAGCGCGGTTCGCCCGCATGGAGAGCAAGATTGGGCAATGGCCCTGGCGCTTCGCGCATTACACCCACCACCATATCTTCCCGAACCTGACCGTCACGTCGTTCATGGGTTACAGCTTCCATGTCCAGTCGTTCGAGCCCACCGCGCCCCGCCAGACCACGGTTCACTCGAGGACCGTTGGCGTGGGGTTCACCGGGATCACGCCTGCCGGCGCCAAGATGATGGAACACATCCATGCCGACGGCCACGCCTTCACGCGCAAGGTGTTCGCGGAGGACGGCGGTATTTGCGCCAAGGTCCAGGCGGGCGTCGATCAGGCGCAGCGCCCGGCCCTCGTGGGCGCCGGGATCGAGGACCGGGTGGCGCATTTCCAGGCGGCCTATGCCCAGGCGCTTCAGGGCTCCGAAACACCGATGGGCGGAAAAGCATGAAGGCCATCATCCTGGCGGGGGGGCTGGGTTCCCGCCTGAGCGAGGAGACGCAGCAAAAGCCCAAACCCATGGTGGAGATCGGCGGCCGCCCGATTCTCTGGCACATCATGAAGATGTATTCGCACCATGGCATCCATGACTTCGTGGTGTGCTGCGGCTACAAGGGCTACGTGATCAAGGAGTACTTCGCGAACTATTTCCTGCACATGTCCGACGTGACGTTCGATCTGGTGAACAACCGCATGGACGTTCACGAGCGGTATGCCGAACCCTGGCGGGTGACCCTGGTGGACACCGGCGATGCCACCCAGACAGGTGGCCGCCTGCGCCGTGTGCGGCGCTACGTGAGCGAGGACGAGGCCTTTTGCTTCACCTATGGCGACGGGGTGGGCGATATCGACATCACCGCGCTCATCCGGTTCCACAGGGCGCATGGACAGCCGGCCACACTCACCTCCACCCGGCAGCCCGGCCGCTTCGGCGCGCTGGACATGGAGGGCGACCGCGTGATGTCGTTCCGCGAAAAGCCCGATGGCGGCGGTGGCATGGTCAACGGCGGGTTTTTCGTGCTGTCTCCTGCCGTGTTCGATCTGATCGATTCCGACGAGACGGTGTGGGAAGGCCCTCCGCTCGAGGCGTTGGCGCGTTCCGGCCAATTGCGGGCCTATCGTCACGAAGGTTTCTGGCAACCCATGGATACGCTGCGCGACAAGAATTATCTCGAACAGCTTTGGCAGGGGGGGCATGCGCCCTGGAAATCATGGTGAGCGGTCCCGACAGCGGTTTTTGGTCCGGACGCAAGGTGTTCGTCACGGGCCACACTGGTTTCAAAGGCACCTGGCTGTCGCTTTGGCTGCAGCGTTTGGGCGCGAAGGTGACGGGGTATGCGCTGGAGGCGGATTCCATGCCCGCGATGTTCGCGCTGACCCGGGCCGCGCAAGGCATGCATTCGGTCATCGGCGATGTGCGGGATGTGGCGTTGCTTGCAGGCGCGCTGGAAGCAGCGGCGCCGGAGGTCGTGATCCACATGGCCGCACAGCCCCTGGTGCGCAAGTCCTACGCCGATCCGGTCAGCACCTATTCGACCAACGTCATGGGTACCGTGCACCTTCTGGACGCCGTCCGTCGCGTGCCGTCGGTGCGCGCCGTGGTGGTGGTGACGAGCGACAAATGCTATGAGAACCGGGAGTGGCTCTGGGCCTATCGCGAGGACGACGCGCTGGGCGGGTTCGACCCCTACAGCAACAGCAAGGCTTGCACCGAGCTGGTGGCCGCCTGCTACCGTGACTCGTTCTTCGCCCCGGCAAGGCACGCGGATCACGGTGTGGCACTGGCCACCGCGCGGGCGGGCAATGTGATCGGCGGCGGCGACTGGTCCCGCGACCGGCTGATTCCGGACTTCCTGCGAGCCTCCTGCGGCGGCGATCCGCTGGAGGTGCGCAATCCCGCTGCCGTGCGGCCATGGCAACATGTGCTGGAGCCCCTGGCGGGTTACCTCCAATTGGCGCAGCGACTCTTCGAGAAGGGGCCGGCGGTATCGGGCGCCTGGAATTTCGGGCCCGCCGAGCAGGACGTGCGAAGCGTCGGCGACGTCATCCGGCAACTGGCTGCCGCGTGGCCTGTCCCTGTCGACTACCGCTTTGCAACCGGGCCCGAGGGCGTGCACGAGGCGCAAATGCTCCGGCTCGACAGCAGCAAGGCCTGCTCTGTGCTGGGCTGGGGGCCTCGGTGGTCGCTGGCGCAGGCCGTGGAGCGCATCGCCCAATGGCATTCCGCACACGCTCGCGGCGAAGACATGCGCCAGGTCACCGAGCGTCAGATCGAATCGTATTGCGCCGCTGAGCGCTGAAGTTATATGGACAAGTTGCACCACATCCGCGAGCAGATCGCCGCGCTCGTTGGCGAATACGCGGCCCACGCGTATCGCGCCCAGCCATTCCTGCCGGGCGCCACGGCCATTCCACCCTCCGGCAAGGTGATCGGGGAGGCCGAACTGCAGAACATGGTGGCCGCATCGCTCGACGGATGGCTGACCACGGGGCGCTTCAACGATGCGTTCGAAAAGCGCCTGCGCGAATACCTCGGGGTGCGCCACGCGCTCACGACGAACAGCGGCTCGTCCGCGAATCTGCTCGCCTTTTCGGCGCTCACGTCTCCCGCATTGGGCGAGAGGGCCATCCGCCCGGGCGACGAGGTGATCGGTGTGGCGGCGGGGTTCCCCACCACCGTCAATCCCATCCTGCAGAATGGCGCGGTGCCGGTTTTCGTGGATGTGGAGCTCGGCACGTACAACATTGATGTGGCGCTGATCGAAGCTGCGATCTCGCCGCGCACCAAGGCCATCATGCTGGCCCACACCCTCGGCAATCCCTACAACCTGGAGTCGGTGCAAGCGCTGTGCCGCAAGCATGGACTGTGGCTCGTCGAGGATTGCTGCGACGCCCTGGGGTCCACCTACGGCGGACGGCTGGTAGGCACCTTCGGCGATATCGGGACCCTGAGCTTCTATCCGGCCCACCACATCACCATGGGCGAAGGCGGCGCGGTCTTCACCAACGACGATGAGTTGGCACGCATCGTCACGTCATTCCGCGACTGGGGACGGGACTGCTATTGCGGGCCCGGCAAGGACAACACCTGCGGAAAGCGGTATGGCTGGCAACTGGGCGATCTGCCGCCAGGCTATGACCACAAGTACACGTATTCGCACGTCGGCTACAACCTCAAGATCACCGACATGCAGGCGGCCTGTGCCCTGGCGCAGATGGACCGTTTGCCCGGCTTCATCGCGGCGCGGCAGCGAAATTTCGAGCACCTCTCCGGCCGGCTGAAAAGCTGCGAGGAGTTCCTCGTGCTTCCCCGGGCCACGGAAAATTCGCAGCCTTCGTGGTTCGGGTTCCCGCTCACGCTGCGCGAAGCGGCCGGTACCCGCCGCGTCGATCTGCTGGAGTACCTGGAGCAGAGCCGCATCGGCACGCGGCTGCTGTTCGCCGGCAACCTGACCCGGCAGCCTTCGATGCAGGGACAGACGTACCGTGTGGCCAGCAGCCTGGCGAATACGGACACGGTCATGGAGCACACGTTCTGGCTGGGCATCTATCCCGGATTGAGCGAGGCCATGATCGACTTTGTGGCCGATCGCATCGAAACCTATTTCGGCGTCAACTTCTAGCACCCACCATGCGCTTCGAAGAAAGCCCTTTGCCGGGCTGCTACCTGATCCAGCCCGAAGTGCGGCCCGATGAGCGCGGGCGATTCGTGAAGACCTTCAGCCGCGAGGCGTTCCTTGTCCGGGGGCTCGACTGCGACTGGGTAGAAGGCTTTTACAGCGTATCGCGGCGTGGCGTGCTGCGCGGGCTGCACTTCCAGTTGCCGCCGCACCACCATGCCAAGCTGGTGCATTGCAGCCACGGCCGCCTCTTCGATGTGGTGGTCGATCTGCGCCGCGGCTCGCCGACACAGGGCCGCTTTGCCACCTTCGAGCTGGACGCCGAGCTTGGCAACCAGGTCTACATTCCGGCGGGGTGTGCCCACGGCTGCTATGCACTGACCGAAGGCGCGACCATCGTCTATCACGTCACCTCGGCCCACGCACCTCGGCATGATGCCGGCATCCGCTGGGACTCTGCCGGCATTCCCTGGCCCGATGAGCATCCTGTGCTGTCGGTGCGCGACCGCGAGCACCCGCGGATGGAGGATTTCGCCAGCCCCTTCGAGATGCCGGAAGGACCGCCGAATGACCACTGAACGGCATGTGTTCCTGACGGGAGGGACGGGGTTCATCGGCCGGCACGTGCTGGCGTCTCTGCTGGAGGCGGGCCATCGCGTCACCGTCCTGAGGCATCCGGCCGACGCGCCTGCGTCGGTGCACCCTCGCCTTGTGTGGCTCAGCCGCGCCATGGACCAGTTGGCACCCGCCGATCTGGCCGGGGCGGACGTGCTGATGCACCTGGCGTCGCCCGGCGTCCCGCCGCAGCAGGCCGACTGGCAGACCCTATTCTACTGGAACGTCACCGTTTTGCTGCAACTGCTCGATACGGCGCGTGCCGCTGGCGTGAAGCGGTCGGTCCTCGCGGGTACTTTCGCGGAATACGGTCGCAGCGCGGATGCCTTCGACTTCATTCCGGCCAGCGCACCGCTGGCACCCGCGTATGGCTACGCGGCATCCAAGGCCGCAGGTTTCCAGGCTGCGCATGCGCACGCGATCGAACACGCCATGGAACTGTGCTACCTGCGGATCTTCTCGGTCTTCGGCGAAGGCCAGTACGCCGGGAACTTCTGGCCCGCGTTGCGTCTGGCCGCGTCGCAGGGACTTGATTTTTCGATGACCCCGGGTGCGCAGGTGCGCGACTACGTCCCCGTGGAAACGGTCGCCCGGGCATTCCGGCATGCGGCTGAGCGCCGCGATGTCGAGACGGGCAGGCCCTGGGTGCGCAATGTGGGATCGGGCAGGCCGGTATCGATGCAGGATTTCGCGCAGCACTGGTGGTCTGTCTGGAAGGCGTCGGGCCGGCTGCTCGTCGGCGCCCTGCCGTACCGGCCCAACGAGGTGATGCGCTGCGTCCCCGAGATGGAGGCCGATCTGTTCCTGTCTGGATCTGAGCATGAGGGGCAACGATTTGCTTGAATTGAACGAACTGGCCGCCCTGGAGGGCTCGCGCATCCTGATCACGGGTGCGGGCGGAATGCTCGGGCAGGCTTTCGCTCGCCGCTTGGCTGAGCAGGTACCCACTGCCCTGGTCGCGGCCCTCGACCGCCACGCGCTCGATGTGCGCCAGCGCGAGCAGGCCCAGGACTTGCGCGCCTGGCGGCCCGATATCGTGATCCATTGCGCCGTGTGTTCCGACGTCAACTGGTGCGAGGATCATGCGGACGCGGCGGCGCAGGTGCAGATCGAAGGAACCCGCCACGTGGTCGAGCTGGCCCGCGAATGCGGAGCCCGGTTTTTTTACCCGCAGACTTTCCTGATCTACGACGGAAGCCAGCCGGTGGACGAGGCCACGCCCCCCCGTCCTTTGAGCGTGTACGGACGCCTCAAGCTGGAGGCGGAGCACATCGTGCTGGAGGCGTCGCCGCAGGCGCTCACTGTGCGCATGGGCGGGTTTTTCGGAGAGCATGCGCGCGACAAGAATTTCGTCGGCAAGCTGATTCCGCACCTCGCGGGACTGCTGCGCTCCGGCGTGGACCGCATGGAGATCGGTGACCGCATCTGGCAGCCCACGCTCACGGACGATCTGGCCTACAACAGCCTGCTGCTGCTGGCGCGCGGCGAGACGGGCCGTTTCTGCATGGCTTCCCATGGGCAAGCCTCTTTCTTCGAACTGGCGCGGGAGATCGTGCTCCGATTGGGTCTGGACCGCCGCATCGAGATCGCGCGTGTTCCTGCGGAAACCATGGCCCACAAGGAAAAAGCCGTGCGCCCCGATGCGGTGGTGATGCGCAACGCCGCGCTGCAGGCCCGCGGGCTGGATCGTCAGCGCACATGGCAGGACAGCCTGGCCGCCTATCTCGACCACCCTTATTTCACTGGAATGTTCGCCCCATGAGCCTGCACCTGCTGAGCCCCTTCGTTCACCACGACATGTTCGGTCCGATGCGCAACCGCGTCGCCATGGCGGCCATGACGCGTGGTTTTGCCGATGCGCAGCACCGCTGCACGGCCGAAATCGCTGCCTACTACGCGCGGCGTGCCGCTGCCGGCGTATCGCTCATCCTGACGGAAGGCATCGTGGTCCATCCTTCGGCGGATGTTACCGGAACGTGCCCCACCTGCAGAACGACGAGCAGGCCGACAGCTGGATCCCGGCCGTCCGGCAGGTGCAGGAGGCCGGCGGGCGCATCGTGGCGCAACTGTGGCATTGCGGGCGGATCTCGCACCCGGACTTCACTGGCGGGTTGGCGCCGGTCAGTTCCACGGACCGGCCAGCGGCGGGCATCAACCGCCAGAACGGCCAGCCCTACGGGCAGCCCCGTGCACTGCATGCGTCGGAGATGCCGGGCATCTACCGTCTTTTCGAGGAGGCCGCGCAGCGGGCCCTGAATGCGGGCTTCGACGGCGTGCAGGTCCATATGGGACATGGATACCTGATTGACCAGTTCCTGGATGCACGCATCAATGACCGGACCGATGCCTATGGCGGATCGGTCGGAAACCGCTGCCGCATCGTGCTGGAACTGGTGGAGCGCCTGTTGCCCATTTGCGGCCCCCAGCGCCTGATGATCCGCCTCTCGCCCGCACGGATGATGGGCGGACTGTACGAGTGGCCGGACCTCGACGACATGCTGCACCATCTCATCCCCCGGCTGGATCGCCTGGGGCTGAGGCAGCTGGACATTAGCTGCGCGGATGCGCCCTATGCCGAAACTTCCGGCAGGATCGTGCGCCGCGTGCGTCCCCTCTGGCCCCACTTCCTGATGGGTGGCGCGTCGCTATCCGCTGCGGAGGCCGAGCGCGAAATCCAGGAGGGGCATCTGGACATGGTCACCTGGGGCCGCGCACTCCTTGCGAACCCGGACTTCGTGCGAAGGCTGGAGCGTGGAGAAGCCCTCGAGCCCATGACGCCCGAGCGGCGCGCCGTGCTCTATTGATCAGATGGAGGTGCGGTCAGCCGACCCGGCCACTGAAGAATTCGGCGATCGTGAAGTCCTGAGCGCTTTCCTCGTGCGCCTGCCGCATGGCCGAGGGCAGATCGGCATAGACCTCCCGCCACCAGGCGGGCGTGCCGACGAAGCCCTTGTTGAGGGTCAGATTGAAGAGCGGGACGCTCTTGATCGACAGGACATCGGCGTACTCGTCCATCGGCAGAAGATGGTTCGCGGCGAACCGGTAGCCATCGGCGAGGTCCCGGGCCGGCTCACCCCACTTGCGTGCCAGGCTCTGCCACAGCAGGCATTCGACGGCCGCCTTCTGGATCTGCTGGTAGGGCTCGTCGGTCCGGTGCTGGATCTCGGACGCACCGCGCAGGTCTTCCGGCAGCGCCCACAGCTCGCACATGTCCTGGGTGCGGCTCACGAGAAAACGCTCGGAGAAATGGAAGGGAATCTGCTTCCAGGACGAATGCGCCAGGAAGCCGAATTTCCCCTCGTTCCTGCTGCCATCGTCGAACAGTTCTTCCACCGCCCGGTAGAGCGATCCGGTGACGACCGTATCGCTTCGCATGCGCACCGAGTACGGCACGCCCACTTCGGCCAGATGCCGGCGCCCGCCTTGGCCGAGCGAATGATGGCATTGCGGCTGTCCACCATGTTCTGGGGCTGGGGAAGCGTGATCACGGCGTCCACCCATGGCCGGCAGGCATCGAGGCTGGCGGCGGACTGGTGATCCCAGGTGACGAAGCACAGATGCGCCTCGGGACACGCCATTCGCTGCCAGGCCAGTGCCATGGGGGTATAGGGAAACACCGGGCCCTGCACGAAGATGCCAAGTGAAGGCGTTCGCACGGGCGGTTTGCGCTGCAGGGACAGGCCTTCGAACACCCTGGAGAACGCCTGGAGCTGGTCGATGTCTCCATGCCGGCCGCTGTGGGTGAGCGCCGGCACGCAGCGGTAGTCGCCCCACAGGTTGCGGATCTGGTTCATGATTTCCGCCGAATGCGCTGCGAAGATCACCAGAAGCACATCCTCGTGCGGTTCTTTCATGAGCGCTTCGGGGCTGCGGACGGGAACACCATGGATCTGCCTGTCCTGGTGAGCGGTGAACGGGCACACGGTGTATTCCACCGGCAGGCCCAGCAGCGGATAGTAGTCCGTGAACGCCTGTCCAGCGCCCCAGCCGATCAGCCGGACCTTGGCCGGGTCGATTTCCGGATATTTCAGTAGAACGCGGTCGAGGCCGCCCCGAATCTTGGCCATCCTGCGGTGTCCTCTGGATAGTGGAGTGAATGCCTCTGCAGAGGCGCTTCAGCGATGAAAATACAGGCAGGTATCCCAGCGATCTTCGGTGTGGTGCTGCAGCCCGATCGAGTAGCCGGGGGCCACGGCATCCACCAGCGCCGGGATGTCCAGCAGGTCGGTCGCGCGGTGATAGGCGGAGATCGCCATCTTGGGCAGGCCGGCGCGGATGGCCGCCTGGGCGCCCCGCAGCGCCGGAATCTCGAAGCCTTCGATGTCCATCTTGATGAAGGTCGGAGGCGCATCGATGAGATCGTCGATGCGCCGGATGCGCACGGTCTCCAAGGGCGCGCTCGGATCGACGGCGATGCTGCCCCCATGCCCCCCCAGATGGTGGAACGGGGCTTCCGCGTCGTTCTCCCCGACGGCGAAGGGATGCAGCGAAATCCGGGATTCGAGCGCGGTGCCTGCGTAGCCCTGCTGCAGCTTGCGCAGCACCTCGATGTTCAGCCGGTCGGGCTCGATCATCCAGGAGTGTTCGATGCGATCGCCCGTGAGGCCCAGCAGCCCGGTCGTGGATTCGCCGATGGAGGCGCCGCAATCGACGAACCTCTCGTGGTCCGAGAACGTCAGCAGGCCCGAGCGGAAGTACAGGGTCGAGTAGGGCCTGGCCACAGTGAGATACCACTCGGGATTGCAGCTCAGGTGGAACAGAAGCACGCTGCGCAACGTGTTCACGGAGTGCGCATCCGCAAGCCGCCGCTCCAGCGCCAGGAATTCATCGAATCTGCTGCTGATGGCGGGGGCCCAGTCGGCCGTGCGGTAGTCCACCCGGTCATTCATGCCGAAGAGCCGGGTGACCTGCTCATGGTTCAAATGGGCGATGCCGTGGCGGGTACAAAGCCGGTCGAAGAACCGCCGTGAATAGTCCGTTCGGCAGCAGTTGATGGCGATGATGTCCGGGTCCTCGCGCAGCATCGCAAGGAAACGGTCGGTGGAAATGATGTCCACGCCGTAGTAGTCCTCGCCGCTGGCGTATTTGAAATCGTCGACCACGGCCAGTGCCCAGCCTTGGTCACGGGTCGCACGGATGAAGACTTCCGCGAAGGTCTTCGTTCCCAGCAGGATGAAGCGTGTCCGGTCCCCGCGCCGGGCGAAGATCTCGCGCGCCTGCTCAGGTATGCAGAAGTGCGGATCGCGGCGGTAGAGGTCCAGCATGGCGAGCAGCGCTTCATCCAGCTGGAAGCGATCCAGGTTGATGCGGCTGACCAAGGCGTCGGGCAGGAAGGAAGGGGGCATGGAGGCCATGGTGGGTTGCTCGCGGTCGGGCATGCGGAGACTGGGGAGACGTTCAGCTCCAGGAAAAGCGCCGGGCCGGATTGCCCATGATGGTGATGTTGGGCGGGATGCGGCCATACACCACGCTGCCGGCACCGACCTTGACGTGGTCGCCAATGACGGTGCCGCTGGTGATGACGCAATTGGGATGGATCGACACGAAGTTGCCGATCTTCGCGCCACCACCGATGGAGCAATGGCTGTTGATCTGGCACCAATCCCCGATGCGAACGTCGTGCCCGATGACCGTGTATTCCTGCACGCAGACGAAATCGCCCAGCTGGACATCCACCGAAATGCCCACACGGGGACCGATGATGCAGCCGCGGCCCAGCCGGGCATGCCGTGTCACATGGGCCTGCGGATGCACGACCGTGGCGAAGTCGACGTCGTGGACCGACCGCAGCACTTCGGTGTATTTGTGCCGCGCCATCGGATCGCCCAGTGCCGCCATGAAGACGTCGCCATGTTCCGGAACATAGGTCAGGGGATCACCCACGATCCCGATCGAGCGCTGCATGCCGTTCAGGGCCGACGTGCGCGAATCCAGAAAGCCCTTGGGTCGGAACAGCGGGTTGTCGTCTTCGATGTACGTCAATACTTCGCGGCCGAAGCCGCCGGCGCCCACGATGAGCAGGTTCCGATGCGGGGAGGACGTATCCGTGCAGGGTGCAGCCATGGTGGTGGATCAACTGATGGTGAGGCCGCCGTCCATCACCAGCGTCGTGCCGGTGATCCATCGGCTGGCCTGGGACAGCAGGAACACGGCGGCATTGGCCACGTCTTCCGGTTGGCCGAAACCGAGCGGGTAGTTGCCCCGCTCTTTTTCCATCGAACCCACGAGCGTGGCGGTGGCATCGAGCAATGGCGTTTCAACCAGGGCGGGCGAGAGGCAATTGGCCCGGATGCCCCGCTTGACGACTTCCATCGCGAGGCAGCGCATCATCGCAATCAGTGCGGCCTTGGTGCCCGAATAGGCGGCCACTCCCGGCACGCCGATGTGTGCGGCGATCGATGCGATGAACACCATCGATCCTCCCGGCGCGATCAGATTGCGCTTGAGAAGTGCCTGCGTCAGCAGCATCGGGGCGTCCACGTTGATGCTCTGGACTTCGCGCAGATGCTGTTCGGTGATCATCCGCACGGGAGACAGGCGGGAGATGCCTGCGCTGTGAACGATGCCGTTCAACGGCACGGAAGCGATCTGCTCCACCAACTCGGAGCGATCGGCAGACTGGGTCAGATCCGCTCGCACCACGAGGTGGCCGGCTGCCGGTGCCGCGGATTGCAGTGCCTGCAGCGTGCGAGCGAGCCGCTGCTCGTCGCGGCCCACACCGATGACCTGGGCTCCCATGCGTGCGCAGGCGAGGGCGGTGGCGTGGCCCAGGCCCGAAGTGGCCCCCGTGACGAGGATGCGCTGTCCCTGCAGGTGAAAAGGCGTGGGCGTTGCGTCCATCGGGTCAGGACTCCAGCATGGCCGGGAAGCGAGCCCCTGCAATGTCCAGGATGCATGTGCCCCAGGACAGGCCGATGCCGAAGCCGCTCAGCAGCAGCTTGTGCGTGCCGCTGGCCAGCGTTTCGTTCAGGCGCGCGGTCATGGTGACCGGCAGTGTCGCCCCACTGGTGTTGCCATAGTCGGCCAGCGTCGATGGGACTTTCTCAGGGGGGAGTGCCAGCTTCTTGCGGATGGTTTCGTTGATCATCCGGTTGGCCTGATGGAAGACGAAGTAGTCCACATCGTCCTTGGACACCCCTGCATATTGCAGCATGCGCTCCACGGCCGGAGGGATTTTCTGGGTGGAGAAGCTGAGCACGGCCGGTCCATCGAGGAGGAGGCGGTCTGGCCATTGCAGCTCCCCATCCTCGTCGCGCGTGGGGATGCTGTGATGAAAGGCATAGGGCTCTCGATGCCCACCCACCGGCTTGATGATGGCCTTGTAGCCACTGCCGTCGCTGTTGAGGTCGAAATACATGGGCGCGGCCGAAGGATCGAATTCCAGTGCGGTCGCCGTGCCGGCGTCGGAGAACAGCGGGTCCTTTTCGCTTGCGGAGCGGTCTCCCACCAGCAGCAGGCCCTTTTTCACCGTGCCGGACGCGATCATGCTGCCCAGCAGGTGCAACCCGAACGGGTAGCCAGAGCAGCCGAGATTCACGTCGAAAGCGATCGTGGACTGCGACAGCCCGAGCTTGTCCTGCAAGATGATGGCGGTGGAAGGAATGGGATAGTCGGGCGACTGCGTCACGACGATCAGCGCGTCCATTTCTTCGCGGGCCCACTGCAGTTCCTCCAGCAGCTTTTCGGTGGCGTCCTGCGCCAGGTCGGAAAAGCATTGCCACGACGCGCACAGGCGGCGCTGCTGGATGCCGATGTTGCGAACCAGCCTTTCCCGCTCCGAGCGGATTTTTGGAGGGCAATCCTCAAGGTTGGAAACCACGCGCTTGGGCACGCAGCTCGCCATGCCCGCAAAGCGCACGTTGTGCAGGGTGGACAGGCCCATGGTGTTTTACCCCAGCAGCTTGTAGAGGTCCGTGACCGTGGTGCAGTTCTTCAGGTCGTCGCCCACGATGGTTTTACCGTATTCCACGTCGAACATCACGATGACGCCCAGGGCGGCGAGGGAGTCCCACTCCGGCAGAGCACGCAGTTCGGTATCCGGGGTGACTTCCACTGGATCCTGGAAGTCAACAGCGGTCAGAAAGCTTTCGATGAATTGCTCGATGGAAGGCGAAGGCATGCGTACTCCAGAATAAAAATATCGCTGAGACCGAAGATTTCGGCCTCCACCGGCAGTGTATTAGCCCCGGATGCCTTCTTCTTCAGCCCTGCAGGAGTTTCAGCACCTGCTGGGGCAACTGGTTCGCCTGGGCCACCATCGCGGTTCCTGCCTGCTGCAGGATCTGCGTACGCGACAGGTTCGCCGTTTCCTTGGCAAAGTCGGCATCCACGATACGGCCACGGGCTGCCGCCATGTTCTCGCCCTGGATGTCGATATTGGCAATGGCGTTTTCGAAGCGGCTTTGCAGGGCCCCGAGGTCGCGCGCGCCGAATTGACCTGATCGATCGCGCTGTCGATCTTCTTGAGGGCCACCCAGGCCTGGCTCTGCGTTCCGACATCGACGCTGTCGATGCCTTTCTGACCGGTGCCGGTGGCATTCGTCAGCGTGGGCGGGGTAAAGCCCGTGTTGGCCACGGTGAACCCGGTGGTGCCGCCGAACGTGATGGTCTCCGGCACGGGGGGAACGGCATTCGTCAGCTTCGAAGAGGCGAACTCGAGTCCGTAGCTGCCGTCATCGTTCTTGGTCAGGAAGGCGGTCACGCCCGTATCGGCCGTCTTGTTGTTGATCGCCGAGATCACCTGGCCGAGACGTTCCACGCCGGAGCCAGCGGCCTTGATGCTTCCCAGGTCGATGGCGGAACCCGAACCGACCTGGATCGTCAGTCCGCCCGCAGGAATCGCGCTGCCGAAGGCGGAGATCGACGTGTCCGACGCATCCACGGCGATCGCGGTGCTCGTGCTCGAGTACATGATGCTGGACAGGCCCGAAGCGCGGGTGTCTGCCAGGGCGCCGAGCGTGACGTTGTCGCCGGAGTTGGCGCCCACCTGGAACAGGGCGCCCGCGAAGCTGCCGTCCAAGATCTTCTGGCCGTTGAAGCTGGTCTGCTTGGAAACGCGGTCGATTTCGTCGGTGAGTTGCTTGACTTCGGATTGCAGCGCGGCCCGGTCGGCCTTGCTGTTCGTGGCGTTGCTGGCCTGAACGGCCAACTCGCGCATCCGCTGCAGCATGTCGCCGACCTTGCCCAGGGCGCCTTCTGCCGTCTGGGCCAGCGAGATGCCGTCGTTGGCGTTGCGGGAGGCCACGGCCAGGCCCTTGACCTGGGTGTTCATGCGCTCGGCGATGGCCAGGCCGGCCGCATCGTCCTTGGCACTGTTGACGCGCAGGCCGGAAGACAGCCTCTGCATGGTGGTCGTCAGCGAAGCTGCCGACATTCCCAGATTGCGCTGGGCGTTGAGTGAGGCGATGTTGGTGTTGATCGTCGAGGCCATTACGGAACTCCTTCGCAAAAGGGACAAGGCACAGCTGCCGTGGCCAAGGACACCACCATCAGCGGGCAACCCTAGCGTTGGGAGAATTCTCCTCAGGTGGGGTTTTCCTGGCGTGGGGAAAAAAGGGCGGAAAACCATCCATATCCACCCTTGTGGGAGCTGGCTGACTCGGGCGGTGCCGGGGAAAGCCGATTTTTTTGCATGGAGACGCTCAAGTTCTCCAGGGGCTGCCCGATAACCTAACCAACAGGTTCAAGCGAATTTGTTGACCGGCAAGCGATGGATGGGTTCACGTGACTGCCGCCCCGGTCTTGGCAGCTGGCCATGGGGGTCAGCGTTGTGATCGGCGGTCTAGCCGGAATTTAAGTTACCAAGGAGCATTTCAATGGCCTCTACCATCAACACCAATATTGCTTCGCTCAACGCACAGCGCAATCTGGGCATGTCTGCGAACTCTCTCACCACCTCGATGCAGCGCCTGTCTTCCGGCCTGCGCGTCAACAGCGCCAAGGACGATGCCGCCGGCCTGTCGATCGCCGAGCGCATGAACACCCAGATCAAGGGTCTGACCGTGGCAGCCCGCAACGCCAACGACGGCATCTCGCTGGCCCAGACGGCAGAAGGCGCCCTGGGCAAGGTCGGCGACATGCTGCAACGGATGCGTGAACTGTCGGTGCAGGCCAGCAATGCCACCAACAGCACCAAGGACCGCGCTGCACTGCAGTCCGAAGTCAAGCAGCTCACCGACGAAATCGACCGTGTGGCCAAGCAAACCAGCTTCAACGGCCAGAAGATCCTGGACGGCAGCTTTGCGGGCGCCCTGTTCCAGGTCGGTGCCAACTCCGGTGAAAACATCACCGTCGGCGCTCTGACCAATTCCTCGGCTTCCGGCCTGTCGAACATCGAATACTCCACGGGCAGCGTGACCGCCCTGAATGCTTCCGACACGACGGTCACGGGCTTCGGCACCAAGATCGCCGCCGGTGGCCTGACCATCCAGGTGGGCTCGGCATCCGCCATCGATCTGGGCGAAATCAAGGCCGCTGGCTCTGGTGTGGAACGCCTGGGCCAAGTGGTGTCCGCCATCAACAACAAGTCCGCCGACACCGGTGTGACCGCCTTCCTGACCAAGAAGGACGACGGCACGTACGACCTGGAATTTGCTTCGTCCAAGCTGACCAGCGCAACGCCTCCTGTGCCGGAAACCATCACCTTCGGCGGCACGACCGGCTTCTCCGTGGCGAACACGGGCTTCGCCGCCCCGACGCTGGCGGCCGCCACCGGTACCGACAAGAAGGGTATCGACACCGTGACCGTCGCGACGCAAAAGGACGCATGGGTTTCCCTGAAGAAGATCGACAGCGCGATCGACCAGGTGAACTCCGCACGTGCCGACCTCGGCGCTCTGCAAAGCCGCTTCGAAAACTCGGTGGGCAACATCGACATCCAGGCCGAAAATCTGTCGGCATCGCGTGGCCGGATCGTGGATGCCGACTTCGCCAAGGAAACGGCGAACCTGTCGCGCACGCAGATCCTGCAACAAGCGGGCACTGCGATGGTGGCCCAGGCCAACCAGCTGCCCCAGGGCGTGCTGTCCCTGCTGCGTTAATCGGTGGCTTATAAAGGGGATCGGAACGGTCCGAACCCTTTTAAGCGGCGACAGGGCCACTCCTGTCGCCGCTTTTCCTGCTTTTAGATCGAAGCGATTCTCGCCACAATCGTGTATTGATTGTTGATGGCGGCCCCGGCTGCCTGGGAGACCAAAATGGGTATTACCTCGATAGGCATTGGCAGCGGGCTCGACGTCGAAACCATCGTCACCAAGACGGTGGCGCTGGAAAAGCAGCCCCTCGTTCAGCTGCAGGCCAAAGCGGACACCATCCAGACCAAGATTTCCACGTTCTCCCAGGTGAAGTCGTTGCTCTCGACCTTGTCGGATGCCGCGGCCAAGCTGACCCGGGACAGCGCGTGGAACGGCATGGCGGTCAGTTCTTCCAACAGTGCGGCCGTCACGGCCACCGTGTCGGGGATTGCCAGCGCATCGTCGTTCGGCGTGAGTGTGCAGCAACTGGCCCGCGCGCAATCGAATGCGTCCACCGCCGTGGCCAAGGACTCCGTGATTGGCGCAGGCACCATGACCATCCAGCTGGGGACCTGGGACTCCACCGCGAATCCACCGACCTTCGGCGTGGGATCCACGAAGCCGATCAATGTCTCGGTCAGCGCGACCGACACGATCACGAACATCGCCGCCAAGATCAACGAAGGCGATGCCGGCGTCACGGCCACCGTGTTGCGCGATGCCTCCGGCGAGCGGCTCCTGCTGCGCTCCAAGACCACCGGGGAAGCGTCAGGGTTTCGCGTGCAGGTGGCGGAGGACCCGGCGGCGCCGGGCCTCTCCAAGCTCGCCTTTGATCCGCAGAACTCCCCAGGCGTGGGCCTGGCGGCCAATACCATCCAGTACGCACAGAACACGCAGGCCAAGATCAACGGCATCAGCGTGACGTCCAAGGACAACACGTTCACCGAAGCCATTCCCGGGCTGACCCTGACGGTGTCGCAAGTGACCACGACCGACGTGGAAATGGGAGTGAAGGCCGATACCGCGACGATGAAGAAGAACATCCAGGATTTCGTGGATGCGTACAACGCCGTCAATGACCTGCTGGGTTCCTCGACCAAGTACGACAGCGAGAGCAAGACCAAAGGCGTGCTGCAGGGCGACAGCACGGCGGTTGGGCTGCAGAACTCGCTGCGGGCGGCCATCGGTGCCGCTGCGGGCGGCACCGCTGCCCTGCAGACGCTGTCCGACATCGGCCTGGAAGTCCAGCGTGGCGGCAAGCTGACGGTGGACAACACCAAGCTGGACAACGCGCTGAAAACGCCCGACACGCTCAAGCAGCTGTTCGCTTCCGACCCAGCCTCGGGCGGTACGGGCACCGGCGCCGCGGTTCGCATGAAGTCGTTCACCTCCGGACTGCTGTCGCTCGACGGCCTCATGAATAACAAGGCCGATGCCCTGGACCTGGAAGTCAAGCGCAACACCTCCGACCAGGACAAGGTGAACAATCGCGCGGCCGTATTGGAAAAGCGCATGCGGGCACAGTACACGGCGCTGGATACCCAGATGGGCAATCTTTCGGCCCTCAACAGCTACATCACGCAGCAGGTCGCCCAGTGGAACAAGTAAGTCCGGCGTCCGGGCCACCCGCCCCCGCGCGGGCTGGCCTGAACCCTGGATAAATCACCGCTGCGCCACTCTGTCAGAACGCCAAAACACCTCGTAAATGTCCTTGAGTTCCTTCTTGATCTGCCGATATTGAATGTAAGTAGCATGAAGGAGTTCTCGATGTACACGCCAGTCAGTTCCCGCGCCGCCTCGGTCTATCGGCAGGTCGGTGTGCAATCCAGTGTGGATGGCGCCTCGCCCCATCAATTGATCCAGATGTTGTTCGATGGCCTGGTGCAATCGCTCAACGCCGCCCGTGGCTCCATGCAGCGCGGTGACGTGGAAGAAAAGGGCCGCCACCTGGGCAAGGCCGTGCGCATCATCGAAGAAGGCCTCAAGGGCGGCCTCAACCCTGTGCAGGGTGGTGAGCTGGCTGCGAATCTCCGTGCGCTGTATGACTACTGCGTGGGCCGGCTCACCATGGCCAACCTGCGCAACGACGTCACCCTGGTGGAAGAAGTGGTCAACCTGATCGTGCCGGTGGCGCAGGGTTGGGGCGAGATCGGTGCCGGCGGCCGTCCTTCGGCCTCCGGTGGGAGAAACTAAGAATGTCTGAAATGCTCATCGATTACTACAAAGCCATCGAAGACAGCAGTGCCAAGATGTTGGAGGCTGCCAAGCTCAAGGATTGGGACGGCGTGGTTCGCTATGAAGGCGCCTGCGCGGTGCTCATCGAGCAACTGCGATTCAAGGCCCAGGAGCACGATCTGTTGCCGGAGCACCGCCGGGAAAAGACGCGCATCATGCAGCGCATCCTGAGCAACGATGCCCAGATCCGCTGCCTGGCGGAACCCTGGCTGTCGCAGTTCGAGCATTTGCTGGAGCGCCAGCCGCAGATGATGCATTGAGGAGGGGTGGGGCCCGCCCTTCGCCGGGCTGTCTGCCCGGCCAGTGCCTCCCGGCGCCACCGCGCAGCGCAGCGCAACGAACGGCAAGCCGGCATGCCTGACGCGCAGTGCGCCTTCGGCCGTGTTGTTTTCAGGATCGCCGCCGCCGAGAGGGTTTGATGTGGGCGTGCAGGGAATCGAAAGCCCATGCGGCGCGGATGTATCAGCCGCAGCGGTGCAAGGTATTACCAGTCAAATGGCCTTCCAGTGCAATAAACACTAGGGCATTAAGCTATAAAA
>NZ_BAAJYS010000037.1:0-24977 GCF_057543315.1 Acidovorax sp. KPB24-07 | reverse complement strand
GCGCGGCCTGCCTGGCCCGGGGCAGGCGCCGATGGCGGCGGGCCGCGGACAAGGCATCATTGCCCTGCCGCCGCCCCGATCGGGCGCGCGGCATCCCTTTTTGGAGTCCGCCGATGTTCAAGGTCCCCCCCATTCCCGCCCAGCGCCTGCCCGCGCTGCTGCGCAGCATGCCCAAGGCCGAGCTGCACATCCACATCGAAGGCTCGCTCGAACCCGAGCTGATCTTCGCCCTGGCGCAGCGCAACGGCGTGGCGCTCCCGTACGCGAGCGTGCAGGCCCTGCGCGATGCCTATGCGTTCACCGACCTGCAGAGCTTTCTCGACATCTACTACGCTGGCGCCAGCGTGCTGCTGCACGAGCAGGACTTCTACGACATGGCCTGGGCCTACCTGCAGCGCGCCGCGGCCGACAACGTGGTGCATGCCGAAATCTTCTTCGATCCGCAGACGCACACGGCGCGCGGCGTGCCGATGGAGACCGTGATCCACGGCCTGCACCGGGCCTGCACCGATGCGCGCCAGGCGCTGGGCATTTCGTCCGCGCTCATCCTGTGCTTTCTGCGCCACCTGAGCGAGGAAGATGCCCTGGCCACGCTGGAGGCGGCGCTGCCGCTGCGCGCGCATTTCATCGGCGTGGGGCTGGACAGCAGCGAAGTCGGGCACCCGCCGGAGAAGTTCGCGCGCGTGTTCGCGCGCTGCGCCGAACTGGGTCTGCGGCGCGTGGCGCATGCAGGCGAGGAGGGACCGCCGGCGTACATCTGGAGCGCGCTCGACGTGCTGAAGGCCGAGCGCATCGACCACGGCGTGCAGGCCGTGCACGACCCGGCGCTGATGCAGCGGCTGGCGCAGGAGCGCATCGCGCTCACGGTGTGCCCGCTGTCCAACCAGAAGCTGTGCGTGTTCCCAGACCTGGCCGACCACAACCTGCGCCAGTTGCTCGATGCCGGGCTGGCGGCCACGGTGAACTCGGACGACCCCGCGTACTTCGGCGGCTACATCAACGACAACTTCACGCAGCTGTTCGCGGCCGATCCGCAGCTCACGGCGCGCCACGCCTACCAGCTGGCCTTCAACAGCTTCGAGGCGAGCTTCGTGCCCGAGGCCGACAAGCACGACTGGGAGCACCGGCTGAAGGTGTGCTTTCAGCAAAGCGTCGAGCAGGACTATTGACGCCCCTGTCGCCGGCAGGGGATGCGTACAGCACTGTACGCACTGCGCTTATCCTTGGGGCCCGTTCGCCGCATCCAAAAAGGCGGCTCATCCCAAGGAGACAAGGCCATGAGAGAGAGATTTTGGCGCGGCAGCCTGCCGCTTTCCGTGTTGGCGCTGTCGGCGCTGGCTGCCTGCGGCGGGGGCGGCGGCGAAGGCGGCGACAACGGCCGCTACAGCGCGGAGATCCGGCGCACGGCCATGGGCGTGCCGCATATCAAGGCCTCCAGCTGGGGCAATGCGGGCTTCGGATACGGCTATGCGCAGGCGCAGGACAACCTGTGCACGATGGCCGATTCGTTCGTGACCTACCGGGGCGAGCGCTCGCGCTACTTCGGGGGCGATGCGCTGCTGGTGTACGAAAGCACCATCGACCGTCCGCGCAATCTCGACTCCGATTTCTTCCACCGCCACGTGATCTCCAGCGACGTGGTGGACGCCATGGTGGCGGCCCAGCCCGACAACCTGCGCAAGATGGTGGCCGGCTTTGCCGCCGGCTACAACCGCTACCTGCGCGAGGCCCAGTCCGGCGGCACCGCCCATGCGGCCTGCCGCACGGCGGCATGGGTGCAGCCCGTCACCGCGCGGGACATCTGGCGGCGGATGTACGCGGCCAATCTGGCCGGGGGCTACAGCAACTTCGTGGCGCCGCTGGCGAATGCCACGCTGCCCAGTGCGGCCGCCAGCACGACGGCCGGGATCGCCATGCCCGCGTCGCCATCCCCCCAGAAGGTGGCGCAGTTCGATCCCGCACGCACGCAGCCGCCCCGGCTGCAGGTGGGCGGAACCGCGGGCATCGGCAGCAACATGTACGGCTTCGGCACCGCCGCCACCGGCGAGTCGAGCGGCCTGCTCTTCGGCAACCCGCACTGGTACTGGAAGGGACCGGATCGGTTCTACCAGGCCCACCTGACCATTCCCGGCGAGCTGAACGTGAGCGGCGCGTCGTTCCTGGGCGTGCCGGTGGTGCTGATCGGCTTCAACGACAACGTGGCCTGGAGCCACACCGTCTCCACCGCGCGGCGTTTCGGCTTCTTCCAGCTGCAGCTGGCCGATGGCGACCGCACGACCTACGTGCGCGATGGCAAGGCGGTGAAGATGGCGGCCACCCCCATCACCGTGCAGGTGCGCGGCGCCTCCGGCGCGCTCACCGATGTCACGCGCACCCTCTACAAGACCGAGTACGGGCCCGTGGTGAACCTGGGCGGCCTCAACCCGGCACTGGCCTGGAGCCAGACCACGGCCTTCGCCATGCGCGACGTCAACGGCGAGAACTTCCGCACTTTCCGCAACTGGATGCGCTGGAACCAGGCGGCCTCGCTGGACGAGTTCATCGCCATCCAGAAGCAGGAATCGGCCATTCCCTGGGTCAACACCGTGGCCGTGGGGCGCGGCAACCCGCGCGCCTGGTATGCCGACATCGGCGCCGTGCCCAACGTGTCGACCGAGCAGGTGGCCACCTGCACCACCGGCTTCGGCAAGGCGATGGCGGCGGCCCTGCCCAACGTGCCGTTCTTCGACGGCTCGCGCAGCGCCTGCGACTGGCAGACCGACAGCGATTCGGCGCAAAAGGGCACCGTGGGCGCTTCGCGCATGCCCAGCCTGCTGCGCGACGACTATGTGGGCAACATGAACGACAGCTATTGGCTGGCCAACGCCAGAGCGCCGCTCACGGGCTTTCCAGCGATCTTCGGGCCCGCCGGGACGCAGGCGCAGAGCCTGCGCACGCGCATGGGCCACACCATGGCGCTGGAGCGCCTGGCCGGCACCGACGCCTATGCCGGCCAGCAGGCCACCAGCGCCATCGTGCGGCAGATGGTGCTCGACAGCCGGGTGTTCAGCGCCGAGCGCTTCAAGGAGCAGGCCCTCTCCCTGGTCTGCGTGGCGCCCCAGATCACGGTCGCGGCCGAGGGCCGGACGGTGGACGTGGCCGCTGCCTGCGCCACGCTGCGCGCCTGGAACAACACCGGCAACGCCACGGCGCGGGGCTCGCATGTGTGGGACGAGTTCTGGAACCGCGTGAAGGTGCCGGCCGCGCAGCTCTATGCCGTGCCGTTCAGCGCCGCCGACCCGCTGAACACGCCGCGCGAGCTGCGCGCCAGCGCCGCCGATGCGCTGCGGCAGGCCTTCGGCGCTGCCGTGCTGAGCGTGCAGCGCAGCGGCTTCGCGCTGGATGCGCCGCGCGGCGACGTGCTGTTCGCCACGCGCGGCGGCAGCAAGATCGCGCTGTACGGCGGCTGCGGCGATCCGGGCTACTTCACCATCAACTGCTCGGAAAACCCGATCGAGCAGGGCGGCTACAGCATGGACGGGCAGCCGCACGGCAACAGCTACATGCAGGTGGTGGGTTTTCCGGCCGGCGGGGTGGAGGCGCACACGTTCCTCACCTATTCCCTGTCGGACGATCCGGCCTCCAGCCGCAACGGCGACTACACCCGGGCCTACGGCGCCAAGCAGTGGCTGCGCCTGCCGTTCTCGGAATCGGAGATCACGTCAAGCGCGGGCTACAGCACCGTCACCGTGAGGGAATGATCGGCTGCGTGCCCCCGTGTTGACGGGACCCGGTGGCGCGCCCCGGTCGATTGGCGCAAAATGGGGCGGCAGCGCTTGATCCGCCTGCCCGTTCAGCTATCAATATGGAAGCATCCTGTCGTGTCCAGTCCTCGCATTCCCCTGCTTGTTCTCAACCACCTGTCCCCGCAGAGCCAAGCCCAGATCGCGGCCCTTTACGACCTGCACTACGCCCCCACGGCGGCGGACCGCACCGCGGCCATCGTGACCCAGGGCGGGCGGTTCCGGGCGGTGCTCACCATCGGCTCGCTGGGCCTGAGCGCCCAGGAGATCGAGGCCATGCCGGCGCTGGAGCTCGTCTGCGTGCTGGGTGCCGGTTATGAGAACGTGGACCTGGCCGCGGCCCGCGCCCGCGGCATCGTGGTGGCCTCGGGCGCCGGAACCAACGACGACTGCGTGGCCGACCACGCCTTCGGCCTGCTGATCGGCGCGGTGCGCGGCCTGCGACCGCTCGACCGCCTGTGCCGCGAAGGCGTGTGGCGCGACGCCATCGGCCTGCCGCCCAACGTGTCGGGCAAGCGCCTGGGCATCTTCGGCCTGGGCACCATCGGCCAGAAGATCGCGCGCCGCGCCTCGGGGTTCGACATGGCCGTGGGTTACCACAACCGCAAGCCGCGCGACGGCGTGGGCTACGAGTACTTCGGCAGCCTGCTGGAACTGGCGAAATGGTGCGACGTGCTGGTTTGCGCCACGCCGGGCGGCGCGGCCACGCACCATGCCGTCAATGCCGAGGTGCTGCAGGCGCTGGGCCCGCTGGGCTACCTGGTGAACATCGCCCGTGGCAGCGTGGTGGACACCGAGGCGCTGGCCTCGGCCCTGCGCGTGGGCGGCATCGCCGGCGCGGGGCTCGATGTCTACGAAAGCGAGCCGCACCCGCCCGAGGCGCTGATCGGGCTGGACAACGTGCTGCTCACGCCGCACGTGGCAGGCTGGTCGCCCGAGGCCGTGCAGGCCAGCGTGAACCAGTTCCTGGCCAACGCCAGCGGGCACTTCGCGGGCACCGGGGTCGTGGCGCCGGTGTGAGCCGCGGGGGCGGCCCTTCGGGGCCCGCCAGCGCTTGGTTTCAAAGGTCGGTGCGCAGCTTCCAGATCTCGGGAAACAGCACCACGTCCAGCATCTTGCGCAGGTAGCTCACGCCGCCCGTGCCGCCGGTGCCGCGCTTGAAGCCGATTACGCGCTCCACCGTGGTCACGTGGCGAAAGCGCCAGAGCCGGAAGGCGTCTTCCAGGTCGGTCAGTTCTTCGCCCAGCTGGTACAGGTCCCAATGCTGCCGCGGGTTGCGGTACACCACCAGCCAGGCCTGCTCCACGGCATCGCTTTCCTCGTAGGGCTGGGTCCAGTCGCGGGCCGTGTGGCTGTCCGGCACCGGAATGCCGCGGCGCGCCAGCAGGCGCAGGGCCTCGTCGTAGAGCGAGGGCGCCTCGTAGGCGGCCTGCACCTGGGCCAGCAGGTCGGCGCGGTGCTCGTGCGGGCGGAGCATGGCGCGGTTCTTGTTGCCCAGCGCGAATTCGATGCTGCGGTACTGGTAGCTCTGAAACCCGCTGGAGCTGCCCAGGTAGGGCCGCATGGCGCTGTACTCGGGCGGCGTCATGGTGGCCAGCACGTCCCAGGCGTGCACCAGCTGCTCCATGATCTTGGACACGCGCGCCAGCATCTTGAAGGCCGGCTGCAGCTCGTCCTGCGCCACCAGCGCGATGGCCGCGCGCAGCTCGTGCAGCATGAGCTTCATCCACAGCTCGCTGGTCTGGTGCTGCACGATGAAGAGCATCTCGTCGTGCGCCGGCGAGCGGGGGTTCTGCGCGGTGAGGATGGCATCGAGCGACAAATAGTCGCCGTAGCTCATGCTCTGGCTGAAGTCGAGCTGGGCCCGCTCTTCGTGCACGATGGATTCGGGCTTGCCGGTGGTCGCTTCGCTGCCGGCGGGCGCGGGGGATTGGGAATGGGGGCACATGGCTCAGGTCACCGCGTTGATCTGGTTGAACTCGGCGCGCTGCCACTCGGCGCCGTCGAGCACCTGGCGAAGATGCTCGACCGCATTCCACACGTCTTCGAAGCCGATGTACAGCGGCGTGAAGCCGAAGCGCAGGATGTCCTTGTGCGGGCCCTGGCCGCCGTCGCCCTTGCGGAAGTCGCCGATCACCCCGCGCGCGATGAGCGCCTGCACGATCGCGTAGGCCCCGCTGCCCTGGCCGTGGAGGCCCTGGCCTTCGTCCCGCGTGAGGCACACCTGCGAGCCGCGCCGGGCGTGTTCGCGCGGGGTCGCCAGGCCCAGGCCATGGTCGCCGCAACGCGCTTGCACCAGCTGGATGAACAGGTCCGTCAGCGCCAGCGATTTGGCGCGCAGCGCGGCCATGCCGCCCAGCGGCTGCGCGGCATCGAACACGTCCAGGCCGCATTGCAGGGCCGACAGGCTGATGATGGGCTGCGTGCCGCACAGGTAGCGCGTGATGCCGGGCGCGGGCTGGTAGCCGGGCGTGAACTGGAACGGCGCCGCATGGCCCCACCAGCCGGACAGGGGCTGCCAGAAACGGTCGGCATGGCGCGGGTGCACCCACACGAAGGCCGGCGCACCGGGGCCGCCGTTCAGGTACTTGTAGCCGCAGCCGATGGAAAAGTCGGCATCGGCGCCCTGCAGGTCGACCGGCACCGCGCCGGCGCTGTGCGCCAGGTCCCATACCGTGAGGATGCCGGCCGCATGCGCCGCCGCCGTCAGGGCCGCCATGTCGTGCATGGCGCCGGTGCGGTAGTTCACGTGGGTGAGCATCAGCACCGCCACCTCGCCGGTGAGCGAGGCGGTGATCTCCTCGGGCTCCACCAGCACCAGTTCCAGGCCGCGCTCCTTGCACAGCCCCTCGGCGATGTAGAGGTCGGTGGGGAAGTTGCTGCGCTCGCTCACCACGCGCCGGCGGCCCGGGCTCTCTTCACGGGCGATGTTGAGTGCCGCGCTCAGCACCTTGTAGAGGTTGATGGACGTGCTGTCGGTGCACACCACCTCATCGGCACCGGCACCGATGAACGGCGCGAGCTGGTTGCCCAGGCGCTGGGGCAGGTCGAACCAGCTGGCCGTGTTCCACGAACGGATCAGGTCCGTGCCCCACTCGCGCGTCACCACGTCGGCCACACGGGCCGCCGTGGCTTGGGGCAGCACGCCGAGCGAATTGCCGTCCAGGTAGATGACGCCCGGGGGAAGGTCGAAGTGCGCGCGCAGCGGGGCCAGGGGGTCCTGCGCATCGAGTGCGCGGCAGTCTTGCAAGGTCGTCATGAAAAGCTCGGGTTAATCAAAAATGATAGCAATCAGGGCAATGAAATCAACAGCATGGGCGCAATATGGCCCTGACCGGCGAGGCGTCGGCCGTGGTCAGCTTCAAGGGCAGGGCGATGAGTTCGTAGTCGCCCTCCGGCACCTCGTCGAGCACCAGGTTCTCCAGCACCCGCAGGCCGCGGCGGCGGATCACCTGGTGGCTGTCCAGCGTCTTGCTGTTGGCCGGGTCGATGCTGGCGGTGTCGATGCCCACCAGCACCACGCCCAGATCGGCCAGCCGCTCGATGGTGCCAGGCGCGTAGGCGGCCAGGGCCCCGTCCCAGCGATCGACCGGCATGCGCTCATAGGTGCGCACCAGCACCCGCGGCGGAAGGCCCTGCATGGCGTGGGCCAGGTGCGCCCATTCGATGAGCGGCCCCGCGCCGATGGCATGGATCACGCGGCAGGGGCCGATGAAGGCGTCCAGCGGCACCTCGCCGATGGAAGCACCGTCCGGGTCGTAGTGCAGCGGGGCATCGGCATGCGAGCCGACATGGGGCGACAGCGTGATGGCGCTCACGTTCACCGGGCAGCCGGGCCCGATGGTGGCGCACCACTGCTGCGTGTAGGCCGTGTCGCCGGGGAAGACTGGCGTGGCGGCATGCACCGGCGCCGAAATGTCCCACAGCCGGGGTGAATTCGTGTTCATGGCGCGCATGCTATGCGCATCGGGGGTGTTTTCCAAAGGGGTTATCCTTTGCATCGGTAAAAATTGAATAATCCATTCTTTTAAATCCGAAAACAGAACAAATCATGCAGGCCGCCTCCCTCGATCGCACCGACAAGCAATTGCTCGAAGCCCTGCAGGGCAATGCCCGGCTCACCTCGGGCGAACTGGCGCAGATGGCGCACCTGTCCCAGTCGCCTTGCTGGCGCCGGGTGAAGCGGCTGGAGGACGACGGCGTCATCAGCGGCTACCACGCGGGCCTCAACCGGCGTGCGCTGGGTTTCGGGGTGATGGCGTTCGTGATGGTGGGCATCGACCACCAGACCGAGATCTCGTCCCAGGCCTTCGAAGAGGCGGTCTGCGCGATCCCCGAGGTGGTGATGTTCCACGGCATCTCGGGCCCGGAGGACTTCATGCTCGTCGTGGTCGCGAAAGACCTGGACGCCTATTCCGAGCTGCTGCAGCGCCGCCTGCACCGCCTGCCGGGCGTGCGGCACATGCACTCGTATTTTTCGCTGCAGGAGTTCAAGGGCCAGGTCGGCGGCCTGCCCGTGCCGGCGTAGCACCAGCGGCCTGCGCCGCGGCTGGTGCGATCCATCCCCAATCAGTAGATCGCGCTGTCCGGCAGCGCCGCCAAGCCATGGCGCTGGCGTGCACGGCGGCAGGCATCGCTGCCCGCCTCGAATTCGCGGCAGGGCGAGGGCCGCCATTCGTAGATGCCACAGGCGGCGCGCACGCCGACGGTGCCGGTGAGGGCGGCGCAGCGCGGCGACGCGTGGTCGGTGCCACGCATGCGGCGCAACTGGTCGGTCACCTCCACCACCAGGCCCTGCGGCACGCTGCCACCCGTCTCCTGCGATTCATGCACCGAGAAATCGACACGGAAACTGGCGCAGCACGCGCCGCAGCTCAGGCAGGGATGGGTCATGGCAGGGGGGGCATATCGGCGCAAAACCGGCATTGTGCGGGCTCGGGCGCATGGGCTGGCCCGGCAGCGCATCGCATCCGGGGCTGATGCGCCTCAAGCCGGCCGAAAGGATGCGGCCTAAAATGAGAACTAAACTCATTCATAACAATCCGATGAAGATGACTGAAGAATCTTCGGGCCCTGCACTGGCCCCAGGCACCGCCTTGCCCGCCGCCACGGGCCTGGACCGCCTCCCGCGGCAGGTGCACGCCCATGTGACGGCGCTGCAGCCGGCCCGCAACGAACAGGAACGCGCGGTGATCCAGCGCCTCATGGAAATCGGCTTTCTGCCCGGCGAGCCCGTGCGCGTGGTGGCCAGCGGCTTCCCCGGCGGCGATCCCCTGGCCGTGCGCGTGGGTCATGCCACCTTCGCACTGCGCCGCCACGAGGCCGCGCTGGTGCATGTGCAGGCCGGAGCGCCCGCATGAGCGGGGCCGCCACGTCGCCCCTGCGCATCGCGCTGCTGGGCAATCCCAACTGCGGCAAGACCGCCCTGTTCAACCTGCTCACCGGCGCCCGCCAGAAGGTGGCCAACTACGCTGGCGTGACCGTCGAGCGCAAGGAAGGCCTGCTGCACACCGCCAGCGGCCGCCGCGTGCGCGTGCTGGACCTGCCCGGTGCCTACAGCCTGAACGCCCACAGCGCCGACGAAGCCGTCACGCGCGACATCGTCACCGGCGAGCGGCCCGGCGAGGCCGTGCCCGACCTGCTGGTCTGCGTGACCGATGCCACCCACCTGCGCCTGAACCTGCGCCTGGTGCTGGAGGCCCGCGCGCTGGGGCTGCCGATGGTGCTGGTGCTCAACATGAGCGACATGGCGGCGCGCCAGCGCATCGAGATCGACCGCGAAGCGCTCTCACGTGAACTCGGCATGCCGGTGCTGTCCACCGTGGGCGTGCGCAGCGACGGCGCGCAGGAGTTGCTGCAGTGGCTCGACACCCAGGCGCCGCAGGCGCTGGCGGGCACGGCGTCCGTGAACCGGGCGGTGGGCGTGGACCTGCGCGCCCAGGTGCTGCAGCTGCATCAGGAGGTGCGCCGCATCATGGCCGCCGCCGTGCGCGAGCCCGCGGTCAGCCTGCGCAACGACGACCGCATCGATGCCGTGGTGCTCCACCCGGTGTGGGGCCTGCTGCTGCTGGCCGTCACGCTGTTCCTCATGTTCCAGGCCGTGTTCAGCTGGGCCGCGATGCCCATGGACGCCATCAAGGCCGGCGTGGACGGGCTGTCGGCCTGGATCAATGCGCACATGGCCGACGGCGTGCTGCGCAGCCTGCTCACCGACGGCATCCTGGCGGGCGCGGGCGGGGTGCTGGTGTTCCTGCCGCAGATCCTGATCCTGTTCTTCTTCATCCTGGCACTGGAAGACTCCGGCTACCTGCCGCGCGCGGCCTTCCTGCTCGACCGCGTCATGGGCACGGTGGGACTGTCGGGGCGGTCGTTCATTCCGCTGCTGTCAAGTTTTGCCTGCGCCGTGCCCGGCGTGATGGCCACGCGCTCGATCACCCACTGGCGCGACCGGCTGGTCACGATCATGATCGCGCCCCTCATGACCTGCTCCGCGCGCCTGCCGGTGTATGCCCTGCTCATCGGCGCGTTCATCCCCGAGCAGACCGTGGGCGGCGTGTTCAACCTGCAGGGGCTGGTGCTGTTCGCGCTGTACTTCGGCGGCATCGTGAGCGCCATGGCCGTGGCGGCGGTCGCCCGCCTCGCGCGCCGGGGCTCCGGCCACGCGCCGCTGCTGATGGAACTGCCCGCCTACCGCTGGCCCAGCGTGCGCAGCCTGGCGCAGGGCCTGTACGAGCGCGCGCTGATCTTCATCCGCCGCGTGGGCGGCATCATCCTGGCCGTCACCATCCTGCTGTGGTTCCTCTCGACCTATCCCGCGCCGCCCGAGGGCGCCACCGGCGCTGCCATCCAGTACAGCTTCGCCGGCCGCATCGGCAGCGTGCTGGAGGTGCTGGTGGCGCCGATCGGCTTCAACTGGCAGATCGCCATCGCCCTGGTGCCCGGCATGGCCGCGCGCGAAGTGGCGGTGGGGGCGCTGGGCACCGTGTATGCCCTCTCGGCCACCGGCGAGGAAGTGGCCACCCAACTGGGCCCGCTGATCGCCCAGAGCTGGTCGCTGGCCACGGCGCTGTCGCTGCTGGCGTGGTTCGTCTTCGCGCCGCAGTGCATCTCGACCATCGCCGCCGTGCGCCGCGAGACCAACAGCTGGCGCTATCCGCTGCTGATGACCGGCTACCTGTTCGCGCTGGCGTACGCCGCCAGCTTCATCACGTATCGCCTGGCCCTGGCGCTGGGAGGAGGCTGAGCCCATGGCCCAGGAAATCATCGTCGGCGTGATCGTCGCCCTCGCCGTGGCCTACATGGTGTGGAAGTGGATGCCCGCCCGCTGGCGCGCCCGCCTGGACCGCGTGCACCCGGCGTTGGCCCAGTCTAGCAGTTGCGGGGGCTGCAGCAGCTGCGATTCGGGCGGCTGCGGAACGGGCGGCGGTGCGGTGGGCCAGGAGCAGGTCGTGCAGATGCCGGGCAGCCGTTCTTCGGTGCCGAAGTAGGGCGGGCATCGGCGGAACGCCCCCCATGTTTCATGGCTGGCGCAGAGGGTTTTCCGGCTCCTTTCCCATCAGCGCCTTGTCGCGTCGGCAGGTCTTCAGGGGCAACAACGCCACGAGACGATTCGGGTCACTTCCTTCGTATCGGCGCGCGTGCTGCTTTCGAGGCACGCGCAACCGTATCCTGCGCTGCCCGATCCGGTTGCCACCCACCTGTTTTTGGGAAACACGGGCCAGTCACCTTCGGCTTGGTGGCCGCCCTGCATTCCCACCGTCCATTCCCCCGCTTTGTCCACGAGCGTTGCATTTCCGGGTGTCGGCTGATCGAACCAGCCACAGCGGGTGGTCGTGGCCTGTGGCGCTGCGGTTGCAACGTTGCAGGCAATCGCCAATGCAGGCATCGAAATGAAGGCTGTGATTTTTGCGTGATGCAAGCGTTGCGGCAGGCAAATGGTCATGGCGTGATGGTGATGGCAGCCCCGGTCCGATGCGCTTTTCTGGCAAGCCATTCGAAGGAATGCTCTGGTGCGTTCGATCTCCGGACCGGCTCAGGGCCGGGCCGGCTTTCGGGCATCGAATGGAAAGCTGCTTTCCAGGATGTCGGTGCAGACTTCGCACCGCATAAAGTAGGTCGCTCCCCGGGCCGTGATCGCGCCCCACCCCGTCCAGTTGTCGATGGAGACTTTGGCGATTCGGCCATCCTGGAATATCACCCTGGCCTGTGCGTTGCAATCGCCGGTCTGCAGTTCCTGGCTGTATTGATACTCGCTGCGGAACCGGGCATTCGCCAAAAAGAAACGCACCCTTTTCTCGTCGATCGCCAGGTGCCCGCAGTCGGCCTCCGCGCCGAAACCCTTGGCAGTGCGGTCCTGCACCACGACTGACTTGATCGGGCCGAGACGGTATTTCTCGGGCTGGAGCGTCCTGTCGAAATCGCTCGTCGGGGAGGCGAACGAAGCGATGCCTGCGCCTGCAAAAAGGGCCGAAGCCAGGAAGTGCTTGATGGTCATTGCCATGTCGCCGTGGCAGCTTCCGTAGCATTTTTCCGGCTCACCTCAGGATGACGATGCACCTCGGCTTTCGAGATGTGCAGTGTTTCGGAAAGCGCATCGATCAGGTATTGAAGGGCGACCTGTTGGTGGTTGGTCAGCGCCTCATAAACCGCGTTGTTTCCTAAAAACGCGCGCTGTTGCTCTGTACTCAATCCTGCAGGCATTTTGATTCCAGGCGGCAGTGAAGCCATGCCTACGATTTCAATACCGATGCTGTCTGCGTTGGACGGGTAGCGTCCTGGAACCACTTTGGTCATTTCCGCTTTGTGCATAGTGGTTGGACTGGCTTTTTTGTATTGGGCGATCTCGGCAGGACTGCATCGGAGTTCGGCCAAGCAACGCGCTTTCAGCGGACCCACGTGATTTGTTCGACGAAGAATCGAAGCCGTCTGATAAATGGATCCCTCTTTGCCTATCAAAAAGTGCGCACCGTTTGCGTTGGCGCTTCGATAACTATTGAACGTCGAGTTCTCTGTTGGGGATCCTGTTTGATGGACGATGATTCCAGAGACCTTGTTCATTTCTGATCTTTCGATCGATGAGAATCTGCGTGCCTTGATTTTCGAGTTTCCGCTAACCATCCCTTGAGCATCGATATTGAGCATTTTTCCTCCTGGCAGAATGGTAGTGGAGCTGCAAGGACTTCATTCTGATTTGCGACGCCAGATTTGGGCTCAATGTGTAAGCGTAAGCAAACGGACTCGCGTCACACAAATCATTCGCCGAACAGCACACCCCGCCCGAGCGCCGCAACGGCCTGCTGGAGATTGGCACGTGCCTGCGCTTCGCGTTGCGCCCTGAACCAGGGGGTCGCGTAGACGTGTGGCCGATCCATGAACGACCGCAGCACCGCGGTGCGCCCCGCCACGTAGCGCGGCCAGCGCACGAGCCGGTATTCGCGCCGCACGTTGCGCTCGAATTCGCCATACACCTCGGGCGGGGCGCCCAGCACGGCGAGATCGATGTCCCCCACCCAGCACGCGTCGCCCTCCAGTGGCGCATCGGGGTTGTGGCGCGTGTCCATGATGTGGCGCTCCACCGTCTGCACCAGGCCCTCGGGCAACCGCTGGGCCAGTAGGAACCGACGCGCCCATTGCGCGCTGCGTTCTTCGTTGTGTCCGCTCCAGGGCCAGTAGATCGCGTCGTGGAACCACAGGGCCAGCTCGACCGCGTGCGGCTGCTGCAGCGCCGTCGGCTGGGCGGCCTGCACGGCCTCCAGGTGCAGGAGGCAGGCGTGCAGGTGGCGGGTGTCGTGGTAGGCGCGGGGCCAGCGGCTCCAGTGGCGCAGCAGGCGCCGGCCCTCGGCGGTCCATGCGGGGCCGGCACGCTCCAGCGCGGCGCCCAGGGCCTGCCAGCGCGCCAGCAGTTCACCTTGGCTGGGCTTCATGCGGCGGCGGCTGGGGCGGAGGAGGGCGTGGCGATTTCGGCGATCAGCTGGTGATGCGGCCGAGCAGCAGGTATTCCATGAGTGCCTTCTGCGCATGCATGCGGTTTTCGGCCTCGTCCCACACCACGGACTGCGGGCCGTCGATCACGTCGGCCTCGACTTCCTCGCCACGGTGGGCGGGCAGGCAGTGCATGAACAGGGCGTCCGGCTTGGCCGCCGCCATCATTTCGGCATCGACGCACCAGTCGGCAAAGGCCTTCTTGCGCTCTTCGTTCTCGGCCTCATAGCCCATGCTGGTCCACACGTCGGTGGTCACCAGATCGGCGCCGGCGCAGGCTTCCAGCGGGTTGCTATAGAACTTATAGCTATGTGCCCTAGAACCATTTGCGCCGAGGGCCAATTTCTCATTGATCTCGTAGCCGCGCGGCGTGCTCACGTGCACGGTGAAGCCCAGCAGCTCGGCCGCCTGCAGCCAGGTGTTGGCCATGTTGTTGCCATCGCCCACCCAGGCGACGGTCTTGCCCCGGATGGTGCCGCGGTGCTCGATGTACGTGAAGATGTCCGCGAGGATCTGGCAGGGATGGAACTCGTTCGTCAGCCCGTTGATGACCGGCACGCGGGAGTGGGCGGCGAAGGCCTCGATCTTGGTCTGCTCGTAGGTGCGGATCATCACCAGGTCCACCATGCGGCTGATGACCTTCGCGCTGTCCTCGATGGGCTCGGCGCGGCCCAGCTGGCTGTCGCCGGTGGTCAGGTGCACCACGCTGCCGCCCAGCTGGTACATGCCGGCCTCAAAGCTCACGCGGGTGCGCGTGCTGGCCTTCTCGAAAATCATGGCCAGTGTGCGGTCGGTCAGCGGGTGGTGCTTCTCGTAGCTCTTGAACTTGCCCTTGATGACGGCCGCGCGGCTGAACAGGTAGGCGTACTCGTCGGCGGTGAGATCGTTGAATTGCAGGTAATGCTTCATAACGGAACGTTCATTCGGCGAGCAGCGCCTTGACCAGGGGAACCAGCAGGGCCACGATTTCGTCGGCCTCGGCCTGGGTGAGGATGAGCGACGGCACCATGCGGATCACGGTGTCGGCCGTCACGGACAGCAGCAGGCCGGCTTCCATCGCGCGGCCCATGAGCGCGCCGCAGGGCTTGGTCAGTTCCACGCCGATCATCAGGCCCTGGCCGCGAATGTCCTTCACGCCGGGCAGGCCGCCCAGTTCGCGCTCCAGCGCGGCCTTCAGGTGCGCGCCCACGACGGCGGCGTTCTGCAGCAGGCCGTCCTCTTCCATGATGCGGATGGTTTCCACCCCGGCGCGCATGGCCAGCGGGTTGCCGCCGAAGGTGGTGCCGTGGTTGCCGGGCGCGAAGATGTTCGCGGCCTTGGGGCCGGCCACGACGGCGCCGATCGGCACGCCCGAGCCCAGGCCCTTGGCCAGGGGCATCACGTCCGGCACGATGCCGGCCCACTGGTGCGCGAACCACTTGCCGGTGCGGCCCATGCCGCACTGCACCTCGTCGATCATCATCAGCCAGTCGCGCTCGTCGCACAGTTGGCGCAGCTGCTGCAGGTAGTCGATGCGCATGGGGTTCACGCCGCCTTCGCCCTGGATGGTCTCGAAGAACACGGCCACCACGTTCGGGTTGCCTTCGGTGGCTTGCCGGATGGCGTCGATGTCGTTCATCGGCACGCGGATGAAGCCCTCCACCAGCGGGCCGAACCCGGCCTGCACCTTGGGGTTGCCGGTGGCCGACAGCGTGGCGATCGAGCGGCCGTGGAAGGCTTTTTCATAGACCACGACCACGGGCTTGTCGATGCCCTTGTCGTGGCCGAACTTGCGGGCCAGCTTCAGCGCGGCTTCGTTGGCTTCGAGGCCCGAATTGCAGAAGAAGACGTTGGTCATGCCCGAGCGCTCCACCAGCTGGGCGGCCAGTTGCTCCTGCAGGGGCACGTGGTAGTAGTTGGAGCTGTGGATCAGCTTGGCGATCTGCTCCTGCAGCGCGGGCACCAGCTTGGGGTGGTTGTGGCCCACCGTGTTGACCGCGATGCCGCCGAGCGCGTCAATGTATTGCTTGCCGTTCACGTCCCACACGCGCACGCCCTGGCCACGTTCCAGCGCGATCGGCAGGCGGCCGTAGGTGTTCATCACGTGGGGCGAAGCGGCCGGGGCGGAAGCGGTCATGCGGAAATCTCCAGAGAAGGGCAGTGCGAAAGGGGGAGGGGGCTGAGCCGGCTCGTGGCCGGCAAAACGAAGCACGATTCTAGGGGCAGGGCTTTGCATGGCTGTTGACGATTGCGCATCACAGCCATGCGCTGGCCAGCGCCGATCCAGGGGTCTTTGGATGGGTTAGCTCTTATATAAGAGTTAGAATGCCGGCCTGTGGCGCGCCATGCGGCGATCCTGCGGCGACTTCCCCCCAACGACCCCCGATCCTGATGGTTTCCCCCACCTCCAAAGAAGTTTTCATCCAGGGCATCACCCTCGACGGGAAAACCTTCCGCCCCAGCGACTGGGCGGAGCGCCTGGCGGGGGTCATGAGCCAATTCCGTCCCGGTGGCGCCCGCCCCGGCAGCCACCTGAGCTATTCGCCCTGGTGCGTGCCCACCACGCTCAATGGCATCAAGTGCGTGATCGTGCACCGCGACCTGCAGGGCCACGAACCCATGGCCTGGGATTTCGTCATGAACTTCGCGCGCGACAACCAGTTGCAGGTGGCCGAGGCCTGTCTGCTGCCCGACGAAGCGCCCGGTACTGCCCGCAAAGGCTGACGGCGCCATGCCCCAGCGCCCCGGCGTCAGGGGCGGCCGAAAAGAACGTCAAAGGCCCCTTCGGGGTCTTTTTTCATGGGCGTCGGAAGGCGGGCTGGGGAGCGCCTTGCGATCCGCGCTTTCGACGCCCGACCCAATCCGAGCCGACCCACCGCAGATGGCCTGCGCCGCCATGGAAAAAGCCCCGCACTGCGGCGTCGCAGTAGCGGGGCGATCAGGCGCGGCCGGAGCCGCGCAGGCGGGGCGCAGGCGTCAGAGCGCCTGCATTTCCTTGTTCGTCTTGGGGCCTGCGGCCTCCGGCGCCTTGGGCTGCGCGGGCGCTGCGCCGGCCGCCGTCGCCGCCGTCTTGCCCAGGGTGGCCGGCACGTCCAGGTAGGGCAGGTGCAGGGCGCTGCTGGTCATGCGGCGGATCTCGTTGGTCAGGGCCGGGTCTTCGTTGAGCTTGCGGCCGTAGGAAGGAATGATCTCCTTCAGGCGCGCCTTCCAGCCGGTGTCCGTCATCTGCTGGGGGAAGGCCTTGGCCATCAGGTTCAGCATGATGTGCGGGGCGGTGGAGGCACCGGGCGATGCGCCCATCAGGGCGGCGATGGTGCCGTCCTTGTCGGACACGATCTCGGTGCCGAACTGCAGCACCGCGCCCTCCTTGGGGTCGCGCTTGATGACCTGAACGCGCTGGCCCGCGGTGATGAGCTTCCAGTCTTCGCGCTTGGCGTTGGGGAAGTAATCCTGCAGCGCGCGCTGGCGGTCGTCGTCGGTCAGTTCGGCCTGTTGCAGCAGGTACTTGACCAGGTCCAGGTTGTGGATGCCCACGCGCAGCATGCCCACCAGGTTGTCGTGCGTGACGGAAGAGAACAGGTCGAACCAGGAGCCCTGCTTGAGGAACTTGCTGGTGGCCAGCGCGAACGGTCCGAACAGCACGACGGGCTGGCCGTCCATGTTGCGGGCGTCCAGGTGGGGCACCGACATCGGGGGCGAGCCCGTGGCGGCCTTGCCGTACGCCTTCACCGTATGGCGGGCGGTCAGTGCGGGGTTCTCGATGGACAGGAACTGGCCCCCCACCGGGAAGCCGGCGTAATCCTTCGATTCGGGAATGCCCGAGGCCTGCAGCAACTGCAGCGCGGCGCCGCCGGCACCCACGAAGACGAATTTGGCCTTGACGGTCCGCTCCTTGCCGCCGTCGCCCAGGTGGGCCACGGTCACGTTCCAGGTCTTGTCGTCGTTCTGGCGCAGCGCACGCACTTCGTTTTGCAGGTGCAGCTGGAAGTTGGGGCTCTTGCGCAGGCCCTGGACCAGCTGGCTGGTCACGGCGCCGTAGTTGACATCGGTGCCCAGGGGCATGAAGGTGGCGGCCACCTTCTGTTTGGGGTCGCGCCCTTCGATCATCAGGGGCGCCCACTTCTGGATCTGCGCCTGGTCTTCCGAGTACTCCATGCCGTAGAACAGGGGGTTCTTGACCAGGGCCTCGCGGCGCTTGCGCAGGTATTCGATGTTCTCGTCACCCCAGACGAAGCTCATGTGCGGCGTGGGGTTCACGAAGGTTTCGGGCGACTGCATGTTGCCGCGGCCGATCTGGTGCGCCCAGAACTGGCGCGACACCTCGAACTGCTCGGCGATGCCGACGGCGCGCTTGGTCTCGATCGTGCCATCGGGCAGCTCGGGCGTGTAGTTCAGTTCCGCGAAGCCCGAATGGCCCGTGCCCGCGTTGTTCCAGCCATTGGAGCTTTCCAGCGCCACGCCGTCCAGGCGCTCGAACACTTCGATCTTCCAATCCGGCTGCAGCTCCTGCAGGTAGGTGGCGAGCGTGGCGCTCATCACGCCTGCGCCCACCATCACGACGTCGACGGGCTGGTCGTTCTCGGCAGGAGGAACGGAGCGGGGAAAGAGCGGCCAATACAGGAACAGGACGGCCGCAAGGATCAGCACCACAACGGCGCCGAACAACGCTTTGATCGACTTTTTCATAGATTTGGTTGGACTGATTGCAATTGAAAAAGCCTGCGCGCAATCGGCAGGCTTTCGCTTATCAAAAATTGACGCTCCCTGACATCGGGAATTGTCCCATTAGGTAAAGACCCTGACAAAAATCAAAGTTTCACGAAATCGGCCCGAGAAAAAGGGGATCACCCGCCGCAAACCCGCATGGATATTGGGTTGGCCGTATTTCAGGCACAAAAAAACCGCCCGAAGGCGGTTCTTTCGTTTTGCTGACAGCGCACCCGTTACAAACGGCGGACGGCAGGGCCGTCCGGGCTGTTTGCCTGAAAGGTCAGGCGGCCAGGGCCAGGGTTTTCACCTTGGCGGACAGGCGGCTCTTGTCGCGAGCGGCCTTGTTCTTGTGGAAGATGCCCTTGTCGGCGATGGTGTCGACGACGGCTTGCATCTTCGCAAACAGTTCGGTGGCCTTGGCCTTGTCGCCGGCCAGGACGGCCTTCTCGACATTCTTGACCGCGGTACGGTACTTGGAGCGCAGCGAGGTGTTCGCGGCGTTCAGCTTGACGTCCTGGCGGACGCGCTTGCGGCCGGAGGCGAGACGGGGGTTCTTTTTCTTGGGCTTGGCAGATGCCATGGTAAATTTTCCTTAAGTGTCTGAGGATGATGTCAGCAAAGCCCGCGATTATAGCCCAGCGACTTGGGTAGCCGCCGGGGTCTTTCGAAGCGATACAGGCGGCGCCCTTCGGTGAAGACTCAAGGGCTGGCATTCCAAGGACCGCGGGCCGGGTGGAGCGCAGCGCATACACTCGCGGCCGTGTCCCTGTTCAAAGCCGCCTCCACCGTTTCCCTGCTGACCCTGGCCTCCCGCGTGACGGGCCTGGTGCGCGATCTGCTGATGGCCTCGCTGTTCGGGGCCAACGCGCTCACCGACGCCTTCAACGTCGCTTTCCGCATTCCCAACCTGTTTCGCCGGCTGTTCGCCGAAGGGGCCTTCAGCCAGGCCTTCGTGCCCGTGCTCGCGGCGCACAAGGCCCAGCACGGCGACGATGCCACGCGCCGGCTCATCGCCAGCGTCGCGACGGTGCTGTTCTGGGTGCTGCTGCTGACCTGCGTGCTGGGCGTGCTGGGGGCGCCGCTGCTGGTGTGGCTGCTCGCCAGCGGCCTGCGCCAGAGCGCGGGCGGTTTCGATGCCGCCGTGGTCATGACGCGCTGGATGTTCCCCTACATCGGCTTCATGTCGATGGTGGCGCTCTCGGCCGGCGTGCTCAACACCTGGAAGCGCTTTGCCGTGCCGGCGGCCACGCCGGTGCTGCTCAACGTCTGCATGATCGCCGCCGCCTGGCTGGGCGCGCCGCAGCTGGCCGCGCGCGGCATCGAGCCCATCTATGCCATGGCCGGCGGCGTGATGCTCGGCGGCATCACGCAACTGGCGGTGCAACTGCCCGCGCTGTTCCGGCTGGGCCTGCTGCCGCGCATCGGGCTCACTCCCGGGGCCATTCGCACGGCGTGGCACGACCCGGGCGTTCGCCGCATCCTCACCCTGATGGGCCCGGCGTTGCTGGGCGTGGGCGTGGCGCAGATCTCGCTCATGATCAACACGCAGATCGCCTCGTACCTCGCGCCGGGCAGCGTGACCTGGCTGTTCTACGCCGACCGGCTCATGGAGTTTCCCACCTCGCTGCTGGGCGTGGCGCTGGGCGTGGTGCTGACGCCGCAGCTGGCGGCCGCCAAGGCGGCCGGCGATGCCGCCCGCTACTCGTCCATGCTCGACTGGGGGCTGCGCATCGTCGTGGTGCTGTCCGTGCCGTGCGCGGTGGGCCTGCTCACCTTTGCCGAGCCCCTGGTGGCCACGCTGTTCCACCATGGCGCGCTGCAGGACAGCGACGTCGGCCAGATCGCCCTGGCCCTGGCCGGTTACGGCGCGGGGCTGCTGGGCCTGGTGGCCATCAAGGTGCTGGCGCCCGGCTACTACGCCAGCCAGGACATCCGCACGCCGGTGCGCATTGCCATCGTGGTGCTGGTGGTCACGCAGCTCCTGAACGCCGCGCTGGTGCCGCTGATCGACCATGCGGGCCTTGCGCTGTCCATAGGCCTCGGGGCGCTGATCAATGCGCTGTGGCTGCTGATCGGCCTGCTGCGGCGCGGCACCTACCAGCCCCAGCCCGGATGGGCCCGGCTGGCGCTGCAGGTGGTGGCGGCCAGCGCCCTGCTGGCGGTGCTGCTGATGTGGGGCGCGCGCCATTTCGACTGGCTGGCCCTGCGGGCGCACGAGGGGCAGCGCGCCGGGCTCCTGGCCCTGTTGATGGGCGGCGCGGCAGTGCTGTATTTCGGGGCGCTCTGGGCGGCGGGCCTCAAGCTGCGCGAACTGCTGCGCCGCTGACCGCCTTCGCGCCGGGTTTCTTCCCTTCGGAACCCCGCTTGACTCGGCCCGGCACGCCCCTTACAACCCTCCAATGGCCCTGAGCTATTCACTTCCCACTCCGCTGGAGTACTTCGCCACGCTGGTGCGCAGCGACGACCAGTTTCCCCTGCTGGAGGCGGCGGCGTCCATCGCGCAGGACGAGTACCCCGAGCTGGACGTGCAGCAGTTGCTCGGCGACGTGGACCAGTTGCTCGCCCGACTGCGCCGGCGGTTGCCCGCCGATGCGTCGTCGCTGCAGCGCCTGCGCTCGCTCAACCAGTTCTTCTTCGGCGACCTGGGCTTCGCGGGCAACGTCAACGATTACTACGACCCCGAGAACAGCTACCTCAATGCCGTGCTGCGCACGCGGCGGGGCATTCCGATTTCGCTGGCACTGGTGTGGATGGAATTGGCCCAGGGGCTGGACCTGCATGCGCGCGGCGTCTCGTTTCCCGGTCACTTCATGATCAAGGTGCTGCTGCCCAAGGGGCAGGTGGTGATGGACCCGACCACGGGCCAGTCGCTGTCACGGGAAGAGCTGTCCGAGCGCCTGGAGCCCTACCGGCACCGCAGCAACGGCCTGGTGGACGACTACGACATTCCGCTGGGCCTGTACCTGCAGGCGGCGCCGCCGCGCGATGTGATCGCGCGCATGCTGCGCAACCTCAAGGAGATCCACCGCTCGCAAAAGGACTGGGCGCGGCTGGTGGCCGTGCAGGACCGGCTCATCGTGCTGCTGCCCGACGCCTGGGGCGAGTGGCGGGACCGGGGCCTGGCCCATGCGGAGCGGGGCGACACGGCATTGGCCGTGGCCGACCTGGAGACGTACCTGGCGCGCGTGGAAGACGGGCTCGACATCGACGCCATCGCCGAGCGCGTGAGCCTGCTGCGCCGCGCCAGCAACTGAGGCGCAGCGCAGCGGCAACGGCGCCACCAGGGTTCTGTTGGCCCTCTTACTGGCGCGCCGTGCGCACGTTGGGCGGCAGAGCTTGCGGGTGGCTGGTGCGCAGCGGGTTGATGTCCAGCCCGCCGCGGCGCGTGTAGCGCGCATACACCGACAGCTTGATCGGCTTGCAGCGCGTCCACACGTCCATGAAGATGCGCTCCACGCACTGCTCGTGGAATTCGTTGTGGTTGCGAAAGCTCACCAGGTACTGCAGCAGCCCGGCCTGGTCGATCTGCGGGCCGCTGTAGTGGATGCGCACGCTGCCCCAGTCCGGCTGGCCGGTCACCAGGCAGTTGCTTTTGAGCAGGTGGCTCGTGAGCGCCTCGGTCACCGGCGTCTCGGCATGGTTGGCCGACAGCAGCTCGGGGGCCGGCGTGTACTGCGTGCATTCCACGTCCAGGCGGTCGAGCAGCAGGCCGTCCAGTTCCTGCACGGGCTCGCGGTCGAACAGCTCGGGTTGCAGCAGCTTCACGCCCACCGTGCCTGTATGGGCCGCCCCGCGCCAGACGGCTTCGCTCACGTCGGCGCGGATGCGGGCCTGCACCTCGGCGGCGTCCGTGAAGCGCGTGTTGTTGAAACTGTTCAGGTAGAGCTTGAACGACTTGCTCTCGACGATGTTCGGCGTCTCGCACGGCACCGTTACATGGGCGATCGCCACCTGCGGTTTGCCGCGCGGGTTGAGCCAGGACAGCTCGAACGCCGTCCACAGGTCGGCGCCGAAGAAGGGCGGTGTGTCGCCAATGCCGATCTCCGCCCGCTTGCCGGCCCGGGGAATCGGAAAGAGCAGGGCGGCGTCGTATTGGTCCGCATAGGCGGATGCGCGGCCCAACTGCGATTGTTCGGGGGTGTTCATGGAACTCCGTGTTTCTGTTTGCTATTAATTTAATAGCTATGGAGGCAATGAGAACTAGGGCGTCAAGCCGATTTCATTCGAACTTGCGTTCGCGCAGCCATTTGGTGGCGATCCACTTCTCGCCAGCGATCACCGGCGCGCCGCCGTGCAGCGTGCGCGTGGACGGGTGGGGGCGCTCGTAGCTGAAGAACACCGCGTTGCCCTGGCGCGGCGCGATCTCCAGGTGCACGTCGGGGAAGGTGGTGCCGCCGCCCTTGTCCGGGTTGTTCAGGTAGATCACCAGCGTGGCCACCCGCTGCCCGCCGCGGCGCAGGATGGTCGGCGTGCCGGGCTCGGCAGGGTCGAAGTAGTCGTAGTGGGGCTTGTATTCCGCGCCCGGGCGGTAGTGCAGCACCTGCAGGCCTTCGCCGTTTTCCAGCGGCCAGTTCACCAGCTTGGCGATGCGCTCTTCCAGGAGGCGCACCACCGCGTTCTCGCCGATCTGGAAGAACATGCCGTCGCTCGTGCGGTCGTCGTTCACCTCTTCGCCGCCCGTTCGCGTGGCCACGGTGAGCGAGCGCGCCATGCGCGGTTCGGCTTCGGCGATCAGCGCTTCGCACTCCTCGGGCGAGAGCAGGTTGCCGAACAGCACCACGCGGGGCTGGGCCATGGACATGAGCACCTCGACCTGGCGGTCGCCCACGTCGATGAAGAGCGGCGATTCGCCCACGGCCGGCTCGGGCACGCGGGAGGCGGGAGGCTGCCCCTGCTGCAGCGCCAGCGCTTCCAGGTGGTCGCGCAGCACATGCTCCATGGCATGCGCGGCCACGTCCTCCCGCCAGCCCGCGTCGAGCATGGACTGGAGCACCACCGGCGCCTGAAAACCGGCCTGGGCCTGCGCGATGATCCATTCGCGCAGCTCCGGCGTCACGGATTGGGACGGGGCATCGGCCGGGGCGGAGGAGGTGGTCTGGCGGGAACGTGCGGGCATGGCGTGGTGGGCGTCAGTGGCGTTGGCGTTTCGGGAAGAGGAATCCAGTCGATCGTCGGGGCCGGGGGGCGCGGGGCCATCCGCCCTCAGGCGGCCTTGCGGCGGAACACGAGCCGCTCCGGCGTGGAGGCGGCACTGGCGAAAGCATAGCCTTCCAGGTCAAAACCCTCGAGCTGGCGCGGTGTGGTCACCTGGTGCCGGATGGCATGGCGCGCCATGAGCCCGCGCGCCCGCTTGGCGTGGAAGCTGATGATCTTGTACGCCCCGCCTTTCCAGTCCTCGAACACGCACTCGATGACGCGCGCCTTCAGCACCTTGCGGTCCACCGACTTGAAGTATTCCTGCGACGCCAGGTTGACGACCACCGGCGTGGCGTCGGCCGCCAGCTGGCGGTTGAGGTGCTCCGCAATAGACGCCCCCCAGAACTGGTACAGGTTGGCGCCCGCCTCGGTGGCGAGCCGGGTGCCCATTTCCAGGCGGTAGGGCTGCATGCGGTCCAGCGGGCGCAGCACGCCGTACAGGCCGCTCAGGATGGCGACATGGCGCTGGGCCCAGTCCAGCTCATCCAGCGTGAGCGAGCGGGCCTGCAGGCCTTCGTACACATCGCCGTTGAAGGCCAAAACGGCCTGGCGCGCATTGGCCGCGGTGAACTTCGGACGCCATGCCGCATACCGCGCCACGTTCAGCGCGGCCAGCGGATCGCTGATGCCCATCAGGGCGGCAACGTCCTGCGGCGACTTCTGCCGCAGCACTTCGATGAGCCGGGTGGACTGGGGGACGAACTGCGGCAGCGTGTGCCCGACGCCTTCGGGCAGGGGCGTGTCGTAGTCCAGGGATTTGGCGGGAGACAGCAGGAACAGCATGGGGGTCGCGATGGTCCGGTGACCTCGGAGGGGGAAGTGGAAAGCCCTGCAGCGGGCTTTCCAGCAAAGACGACAACCGGCCCGGGGCATTGCACCGCGGGCCGGCGGCGCCGCATCAGGCGGCGGGCGGCTGCTCGAACGGCAGCGTCAGGTCGCGCAGGTCGCGGCGCGTTTCCACCAGCACCAGCGGGCCTTCATCGATCGCCACCACCGAGGGGCGTTCGCGCGGCACATGGACCGGGCGCGGTTCGGCCGCGATGGCGGCCTGCGCGGCGGCGATCTTCTCCGCATCGGAGTTGACCCACTGCAGGCCCGAGGTCTGGGCGACCTGGTTCAGCTCGTCCACCGGCAGGGTGAATGCCTGGACCCGTGGCATGGCGCCATTCGGCTGGGCAGGGGCTGCGGCTTGGGCTGGAGCAGCGGCAGCAGGCTGCAGCACGGGGGGCTGGCACGGGCGTTGGCGCCACCGGAGCCACCGGAGCCACTGGGGCCGCCATGGAGGCCACCGGCGCGACCTGGGCCGCTACCGGAGCGGGGTGCCGCGAC
>NZ_BAAJYS010000036.1:0-25226 GCF_057543315.1 Acidovorax sp. KPB24-07 | reverse complement strand
TCGCTGCCCCCCGAGGGGGCCTTCGCGCCTTCGGGCGCCGGGCGGCGCTCATCCCGTCCAGCACCCACTGCGGCAGGATCAGCCCGTAGGCGGCCACCACCATGGCATCGGCCCCGGCGGCGACCAGCGCATCGCGCGCGGCGGCGGCGTCCTCGGGGTATTTGCCGTCTAGGCGCAGGCTGCGCGGCTGCGCCACGGCGATGCCGTGCTCCAGCGCGCATTGCTTGACGGGCGAGGCCTGCAGCTTCATGCCCCGGCCGGCGGGGCGGTCGGGCTGGGTCAGGACGAGGGGGACGGTGAAGCCGGCGTCCAGCAGGCGCTGGAGGGCGACGCGGGCGAAGTCGGGTGTGCCGGCAAAGACGATCTTCATGAAGGCGGTCGCGGCGTCAGAATCCCAGCAGATCGCGGGGATCGGGCTCGTCCGTGAACATCACCTTCACCACCACGCCGCGCGGGTCGATGTGCACGTGGCCGAAGCGCCGGGTGCCCAGGTCGTCGCGGAAGCGGTAGGTCCAGATGTCGCCGTCGAAGCGCGCCACCTGTTCCACGCGCATCGGCGGGCCGAAGGTGCGGCGCACGTCGTCCACCGTCCAGCCGGCCGGAATGCCGGCCAGATTGTTGAAGGTGAGCACCTGGTCGGTGCGCACGAGGCGGCCGCCGGCATCGAAGTCCATGTGGTACACCTGCCGGCCCGCGGGCTGGGTGGTGTACAGCAGCCGTTCGCCGCCACCGGGCAACGGCGTGACGGACACCGGCGGGCCCAGGTTCTGCAGCACCTCGGCGCGCGAGGCGCCGGGCTTGACGAAGTCGGGCGACGCGCACGCGGTGAGCACGGCCGCCAAGCCGATGGCGGCCATGCCGCGCGCCAGGGAGGAAAAGGAAAGGGAGCGCCAGGCGATCATGATCGTGCCTCACGTTGCTGCTTGAGCATCTTGGTCTTGATGCGGTTGCGTTTGAGGGGCGAGAGGTACTCGACGAACACCTTGCCCAGCAGGTGGTCCATCTCGTGCTGGATGCACACCGCCAGCAGGCCCTCGGCCTCGACCACGCGGGACTGGCCCTGGGCGTCCAGCGCCCGCACGTGGACCGCGGTGGAGCGCGCCACGCCATCGTAGATGCCGGGGACCGACAGGCAGCCTTCCTCGCCCACGGTCTTTTCCTCGCTGGCCCAAATGATCTCGGGATTGATGAAGACCTGGGGCTGGTCGTGGTCCTCGGAGACGTCGATGACCACGATGCGCTCGTGCACGTCCACCTGCGTGGCCGCCAGGCCGATGCCGTTGGCGTCGTACATCGTGGCCGCCATGTCGTCCAGCAGGGCGCGCACGCGGTCGTCCACGGCCTGGACCGGCTTGGCCACCGTGTGCAGGCGGGGATCGGGGTAACAGAGAATAGGAAGAATGGCCATGGCGAACCCGGAAAGATGTCGCTATTTTCGCCACTTTTGATGAGGGCAGCCGCCGGCCGCCGCAATAATCGTTGCCCAATCAAGGGCTTGGGCTGAGAATCCGAGAAGATTTGTAACGTATCAACCGGCGGGTTTTGTAACCGACAAACACGCGCTGGCGCCAGCGAGGGGCGTTTCGCAATGCATGACAAGAGGAACAACATGACGGCATCCACAGGCTTGCGGCCCACGGCGCTGGGAGCGCTGGCTTTTCTGGCCGCAGCCCTGCTGACCGGCCCCGCGCATGCCCAGAACTACCCTGTCACCACCGATCAGCGGGCCACCGCCCAGCAGGTGGCCTCCCGGGGCGTGCCGATGTCGGAGCTGGCCGCCAACGCGCCGGACACCTATGTGGTCAAGCGCGGCGACACCCTCTGGGGCATCTCCGGCATGTACCTGCAGCGCGCCTGGCGCTGGCCCGAACTCTGGGGCATGAACCTGCAGGCCATCCCCAATCCGCACCTCATCTTCCCCGGCCAGACGCTGTACCTGGAAAAGGTGGACGGCTATGCCCGCCTGCGCACCAGCCCGTCGGGCCAGGTGCCCAATGACACGGTGCGCGTCTCGCCCCGCACCCGCACCGACAGCCTGGCCGGCACCGCGCTGCCCACCCTGCAGCCCCACCTGATCGAGCCGTTCCTCGTCGAGCCGCTGGTGGTGGACGAGCTCACGCTGCAGCAGGCCCCGCGCATCGTCGCCACCGTCGATGAACGCGTGCTCATGGCCAGCGGCGACCGGGCCTACGTGCGCGGCGCTACCGGCAATCCGCTGCGCCTGGGGCCCGGCGTGCCGCGCCAGTACCGCGTGTTCCGCAATGCCATCCCCATGAAGGACCCCGAGTCCGGCGAGATCCTGGGCTACGAAGCCCAGTACGTCGGCAAGGCCGAACTGGTGCGCGGCGAAACCACCGAGGAAACGCGCGATCCCAAGGGCGAAGTCACGCTCGATGTGGTGCCCGCCACCGTGGACCTGAGCAGCGCCAAGGAAGAAATGCGCGCCGGCGACCGCCTGCTGCCCGCCCCCGCGCGCGGCTACGCCAGCTACACGCCGCGTGCGCCGCAGGCCCCGGTGGATGCGCGCGTCGTGTCGCTGTACGGCAGCTCGGCCGTGGCCTATGCCGCGCAGAACCAGGTGATCGCCATCAACCGCGGCACCCGCGACGGGATCGAGGCCGGCCATGTCCTCACGCTGCTCACCAAGGGCGAGCGCATCAAGGACAAGACCGACGAGAACAAGGCCATGATCAAGCTGCCGAGCGAGGCCAACGGCGTGGGCATGGTGTTCCGCACGTTCGATCGCGTCTCCTACGTGCTGCTGCTGCAGGTGCAGCAGGGCGTGCGGGTCGGCGACCGCCTCGTCAATCCGCAGTAAGCCCTGCGGCCCTCTCCAGGGGCGCCTTGGCGGGCGCCCCTTGGCCTCGGGATGCCTGCTTTGACCTCCATGGATCGTGACGAATTGGCCGCCTGGCTGCGGCTGGCGCTCACACCCGGCGTCGGCAATGGGGCCGCGCGCCGGCTGCTGGCCGCGTTCGGGCTGCCGCAGAACCTGTTCACCGCATCGCCAGCGGCGCTGCAGGCCTGTGCCACGCCCGCCCAGGCGCGGGCCCTGGGCACCGTGCCGCCCACGCTGGAGGCGCTGGTCGAGACCACCTGGCAGTGGCTGAACGGCGCGGCACCGGGCCAGCCCGCCCGCCAGATCGTCACGTTGGGCGATCCGGCCTATCCGCCGGGCCTGCTGGCCACCGAAGACCCGCCCCTCATGCTCTACCTCATGGGGGCACCCCGGTTCCTGGCGCAGACGACACCCTGGACGACCGAGCGTTGCATCGCCATCGTGGGCAGCCGCAATCCCACGGCGCAGGGCGCCGACCATGCACGGCAGTTCGCGCGGGCGCTGCGCAGCGCCCGCCTGTGCATCGTCTCCGGCCTGGCGCTGGGCGTGGATGCCGCGGCGCACGAAGGGGCGCTGGACGGCGGGGTGGACGGTGCCGACGACCTGCCCGCGACCCTCGCCGTGGTGGGCACCGGGCTGGACCGCGTCTACCCGCGCAAGAACCTGGACCTCGCCCACCGCATCGCGCAAAACGGCGTGCTGGTGAGCGAATACCCGCTGGGCACGCCGCCGCTGGCGGGCAATTTCCCCAAGCGCAACCGCATCATCGCCGGGCTGTCGCAAGGCACGCTGGTGGTGGAGGCGGCGCTGGCCTCGGGCTCGCTGATCACCGCCCGGCTGGCCGCCGAGCAGGGGCGGGAGGTGTTCGCCATTCCCGGCTCCATCCACGCGCCGCAGTCCCGGGGCTGCCATGCGCTGATCCGGCAAGGGGCCAAACTGGTCGAGTCCGCGCAGGACGTGCTGGAAGAATTGCGCTTGGCGCCTTCCGAGGCACCGCGGGCCGCGCCCGCATCGCAGGCGCCCTTGCCGCGCAGCGATGGCGATGGCGACAGCAGCGAGGCGTTGCCGGTGGGAGAACACGCGGCACTGCTGCAGGCGCTAGGGTTCGACCCGACCGGCCTCGATGCGCTGGTGGCGCGCACCGGCATGGATGCCGCGTCGCTGCAGGTCGCGTTGCTCGAACTGGAACTGGACGGGCAGGTGGCCCGCCTGCCCGGCGGGCTCTTTCAGCGCATGGGGCGGGCCTGAGGCCGGGCGCACAGCATCGCGGTGGCGGCGCCTCCGCCCATCACGCCACGGCCCATCACAGGCCCAGCATCAGCTTCAGGTTCTGCACCGCCGCGCCGCTGGCGCCCTTGCCGAGATTGTCCAGGCGGGCCACCAGCACCGCGTGGCGGTAGCTTTCATTGGCGAACACGCGCAGTTCGAGCTGGTTGGTGTCGTTGAGCGCCAGGGCGTCGAGCTTGCCGTCGTCCGTCGGCGGCAGCACCTTGACCCACTGGTCCGGCGTGTTGCTCTTGGCGTAGTGCGCGACTAGGGCGTCGTGCAGGTCGGCTGCCTTGGGCGCGCCGGGCAGCAGGTCCAGGTGCAGCGGCAACTGCACCAGCATGCCTTGCTGGAAGTTGCCCACGGCCGGCACGAAGATCGGCCGGCGGGTCAGGCCGGTGTACTTCATGATCTCGGGCAGGTGCTTGTGCGACAGGCCCAGGGCATACAACTCGAAGGCCGGGGCGGCGTTTTGCTCGTAGGCCTCGATCATCGTGCGGCCGCCGCCCGAGTAACCGCTCACCGAAGGCAGGGCCAGCGGGAAATCGACCGGCACCAGGCCGGCCTCCACCAGCGGGCGCAGCAGCGCGATCGCCCCGGTGGCATAGCAACCGGGGTTGGCCACCCGCGTGGCCGATGCCACGGCATCGCTCTGGCCCGCGGCCAGTTCGGGAAAGCCGAACACCCAGCCCGCCACCGTGCGGTGCGCCGTGCTGGCGTCGATCACCTTGATGCGGCGGCCACTGGCCTTTTCGATCTCGTCCACCATGGCCACGGTCTCGCGGGCGGCATCGTCGTGCAGGCACAGGATCACCAGGTCCACGCCGGCGATCAGTTCGCGCTTGGCGGCCGGGTCCTTGCGCCGCTCGGGCGCGATGCTGACCACCTGCACCTGCGGCATTGCCTGCAGGCGCTCGCGGATCTGCAGGCCCGTGGTGCCGGCTTCGCCGTCGATGAAGACTTTGGACATGGAATGCTCCTGCAAAAGATGGCCGTGGCGGCCCGCCGTGGTACGTGACATCCGCAAGGGGATGGTGCATCGCAGCATGATACAGTCGCCGGTTGCCATGTCACCCGCCCGCGGCCAGACATCTGCTCATGGCAAACGGGTTACCAACATCCTTCCCTGAGAGAGACCTCATGAAGATTCACGAATACCAAGGCAAGGAAATCTTGCGCAATTTTGGTGTGCCCGTTCCGCGCGGCATCCCTGCTTTCACGGTGCAGGAAGCCGTGGAGGCTGCCCAGAAGCTCGGCGGCCCCGTGTGGGTGGTCAAGGCCCAGATCCACGCCGGTGGCCGTGGCAAGGGCGGCGGCGTGAAGGTTGCCAAGAGCCTGGACGACGTCAAGAAGCTGGCCGGTGACATCCTGGGCATGCAGCTCAAGACCCACCAGACCGGCCCCGAAGGCCAGAAGGTCCGCCGCCTCTACATCGAAGACGGCGCCGACATCAAGAACGAACTGTACGTCTCGCTGGTCACCGACCGCGCCACGCAGAAGGTTGCCCTGATCGCTTCCAGCGAAGGCGGCATGGACATCGAGGAAGTGGCGCACTCCACGCCCGAGAAGATCATCACCGAGATGATCGACCCCATCGCCGGCATCACCGCCGAGCAGAGCAAGAAGGTGGCTGCAGCCATCGGCCTGACCGGCGCTTCCATCGACCAGGCCGTGGACATCTTCGCCAAGATCTACAAGTGCTACATGGAGACGGACGCTTCGCTGGTGGAAATCAACCCGCTGAACTGCGACTCCAAGGGCAACCTGATGGCGCTGGACGCCAAGTTCAACTTCGACGCCAACGCGCTGTTCCGCCATCCTGAAATCGTGGCCTACCGCGACCTGGACGAAGAAGATCCGGCCGAAGTGGAAGCTTCCAAGTTCGACCTGGCCTACATCAGCCTGGACGGCAACATCGGCTGCCTGGTGAACGGCGCCGGCCTGGCCATGGCCACCATGGACACCATCAAGCTGTTCGGCGGCGAGCCGGCCAACTTCCTGGACGTGGGCGGCGGTGCCACCCCCGAGAAGGTCACCGAAGCCTTCAAGATCATGCTGAAGAACCCCAAGGTCGAAGGCATCCTGGTCAACATCTTCGGCGGCATCATGAAGTGCGACACCATCGCCACCGGCGTCATCACCGCCTGCAAGGCCGTGAACCTGAACGTGCCGCTGGTCGTGCGCATGAAGGGCACCAACGAAGAGCTGGGCAAGAAGATGCTGGCCGAATCCGGCCTGCCCATCATCGCCGCAGACACCATGGCCGAAGCTGCGACCAAGATCGTTGCTGCCGTCAAGTAAGCCCGGAGAACACACATGTCGATCTACATCAACAAAGACACCAAGGTCATCACCCAGGGCATCACGGGCAAGACCGGCCAGTTCCACACGGAAAAGTGCCAGGAATACGCGAACGGCAAGAACGCCTTCGTGGCGGGCGTGAACCCGAAGAAGGCCGGCGAGTCGATCTTCAACATTCCGATCTACGCCTCCGTCAAGGAAGCCGCATCGCAGACCGGCGCCACCGTGTCGGTGATCTACGTGCCGCCCGCAGGCGCCGCCGCTGCCATCTGGGAAGCCGTGGAAGCCGATCTGGACCTGGCCATCTGCATCACCGAAGGCATTCCGGTGCGCGACATGCTTGAAGTGCGCAACAAGATGAAGGCCAAGGAAGCCGCCGGCGGCAAGAAGACGCTGCTGCTGGGCCCCAACTGCCCCGGCCTGATCACGCCCGACGAAATCAAGATCGGCATCATGCCCGGTCACATCCACCGCAAGGGCCGCATCGGCGTGGTGAGCCGTTCCGGCACGCTGACGTACGAAGCCGTGGCCATGCTGACGGAAGTGGGCCTGGGCCAGTCGAGCGCCGTGGGCATTGGTGGCGACCCCATCAACGGCCTCAAGCACATCGACGTGATGAAGGCCTTCAACGACGATCCCGACACCGATGCCGTCATCATGATCGGCGAAATCGGTGGCCCGGACGAAGCGGAAGCCGCCCAATGGTGCAAGGCCAACATGAAGAAGCCGATCGTGGGCTTCATCGCCGGCGTGACCGCGCCTCCCGGCAAGCGCATGGGCCACGCGGGCGCGCTGATCTCCGGCGGTGCCGACACGGCCGATGCCAAGCTCGCCATCATGGAAGAGTCGGGCTTCATCATCACCCGCAATCCTTCCGAGCTCGGCAAGCTGCTCAAGGCGCAGCTGAAGTAATCCGTAAGCAAAACTACGGACGAAAGGGGTTTGCAGCCCCGATAAACTGCGCTCTCCCATAAAAGAAGAGGCGCCCGAAACCCTGGTTTCGGGCGCCTCTTTCATTCATAACACGGAGATACCTCGCATGGAATTCCTGCACACGGCCGACTTCTGGATCGGCCTCGTCAAGATCGTCTGGATCAACATCATCCTGTCCGGCGACAACGCCGTGGTCATCGCACTGGCCGCGCGCTCGCTCCCCCCGCATCAGCAGAAGAAAGCCATTTTCTGGGGCTCCGGCGCCGCCGTGGTGCTGCGCATCGTGCTGACCGTGGTGGCCGCCAAGCTGCTCGAGCTGTCGTTCCTGCAGATCATCGGCGGCTGCCTGCTGCTGTGGATCGGCCTGCAGCTGATGACCGACAGCGACGAGGACGGCGAAGGCTCCCAGTCCGGTGGCGGGCTCATGGCGGCCGTCCGCACCATCCTGATCGCCGACCTGGTGATGAGCCTGGACAACGTGATCGCCGTGGCCGCTGCGGCCCACGGCAACATGGTGCTGTTGATCCTCGGCCTGGCCATCAGCATTCCGCTCGTCATTTTTGGCAGCACGCTCATGATCAAGCTCATGGAGCGCTTTCCCATCATCGTTCTGTTCGGAGCCGGCCTGATCGGCTGGGTGGGGGGGGAGACCATCGCCAGCGATGCATCGCTGCACGATGTCGTCCTGGCCCATCCCTCCCTGCACTATGTGGCGGCTGCTCTGGGGGCGTTGTTCGTGGTGGGCGCCGGAAAATTCCTGCAGGCGCGGGCGCAGCAAAACTCGGCGGCGGCCGGTTGATGCGGTTGTGCCTCCGGTAGCCCGATGAAAACTTGGGGTCGGCCGACCCCGAGGCCCTCTCAGCGACAGGTCCGTCGTCTATGATGCGGAACGCGACGCAACAGGGCACGACATGGGGGATTTTCAAAAAACTGCAACAGGGACTGCGCACACCGCTGGCGCAGCTTTGCTTCTCCCTGCGCCGGGTGAAGCATGACCTTGGGAATCAAGCTGAACTATCAGTTTTGCGCCCGCACCGACCAAGGCCGGGTGCGATCGAACAATGAAGACGCCGTGATCGCGGACGCCAGCGCGCAGCTGGCGGTGCTCGCCGATGGCATGGGCGGGTACAACGCGGGCGAAATCGCAAGCGGCATGGCCACCAGCCTCATTCACGACGAAATGACCCAGTGGCTGGCGCAAGCCGGCCCCCGTGCCGCGTCGACGGAAGTGCGCCGAGCGCTGGAAGACTGCGTGGAGCGGGCCAACCACGCCATCTTCGATGCGTCGCTCTCCCATCCGCAGTATTCGGGCATGGGCACCACGGTGGTGGTCGGCGTTTTTCTGGGCGACCGCCTGATCCTCGGGCACATCGGCGATTCACGGTGCTACTGCCTGCGCGGCGGTGTGCTGAGGCAGATCACGCGCGACCACTCCTGGCTGCAGGAACAGGTGGATGCCGGCATCCTCACGCCGCAAGAAGCGGCGATATCGGGCCAACGCAACCTGGTCACCCGCGCCCTTGGCGTGGAAAGTGCTGTACTGGTCGAAATCAATGAGTTTCCCGTGGAGCCGCAGGATCTGTTCGTGATGTGCTCGGATGGCTTGACCGACATGGTCGAAGACGATCAGATTCAAACGCTGGCCCTGGTACAGGAACCCCTGGAGGACAAAGCCGCCCATCTGATCGAAGCCGCCAATGCCCGGGGCGGCCGCGACAACATCAGCGTGCTGCTGGTGCAGGCGGGATCCATTGAGAGGAAGCGCGGCTTGATGTCGCGATTTTTGCGTGCCGATTGAAGTTGAATCAGCCACCTGGCCGACCATCGCAATGAAAGAATGAGGAATTGATCATGCCGAAAATGATCGTGTCGATCGACGGAGTCGTCATCAAGGAAGTCCAATTGACGAAGGAGCGTACGACCCTCGGCCGCCGCCCCTACAACGACATCGTCATCGACAACCTGGCCGTCAGTGGCGAACACGCCGTGCTCCATGTGTCGCCCGACGAGGTGGAAATCGAGGACCTCGGCAGCACCAACGGCACCTACGTGAATGGACAGCCCGTCAAGCGCCAGCCGCTGCGCAACGGGGACACGGTGGAAGTGGGCAAGTACAAGATCCGCTTCCTGCAGGAAAACGAAGGCGAAAACTTCGAAAAGACCATGGTGTTCAAGCCCGGCATGGTGCCGCCGCGGCCATTGACCTCCCGTTCCGCCCCGCTGTCCGCCGTCGGGTCGACGCCTGCTCCGGTCTTGAGCGCGTCCATCCGGGTCTGCTCAGGGGCGGCTGCAGGGCGCGAGGTGGCGCTGGTCAAGGTGGTGACCACCATCGGCAAGCCGGGTGTGGCGGTTGCGTCGATCACCAAGCGGCACCATGGATTTGTGCTGTCGCACGTGGAAGGCGCGCAGCGGCCTCATTTGAATGGCGCCGTGATGGCGGATGAACCGGTGCTGTTGAAGAGCGGGGACCGCTTGGCGCTGGCAGGGACGGAGATGGAGTTCGTCCAGGGCTGATGGGTTGGTATCAGTCGGCTAGAGATGCGGCGGGATTCGTAACTCACGCATCTGCTTGTGACAGGGGTGGTGGACAAATTTGTCACAAGTGCCAGGGATGGAGCGATTTAGATGGGGTTCCCTGGCCTGTTCCCCTGGGAGTTTCTCTGTTTTGACGGATAGGCCGCGTTGGCATGGAACCTGCTGAGTTGATGGCGGACCTGGAGAATTCTTCTGCAGGTTTTTATTTGCAATCGACCTCCTAGGAGAGATTTATGAAGCGCAATCTGCAAAAGGGTTTCACCCTGATTGAATTGATGATCGTGGTGGCGATTATCGGTATTCTGGCTGCCGTGGCCCTGCCGGCCTACAAGGACTACACCATCAAGGCACGCATGGCTGAAGTGGTTCTGGCCGCTTCCCAGTGCCGTACGACCATCAGCGAAACCATCCAAAGCATGCGCGCCGATGCGACGCTGTCGGGCACGAACGCTTTTTGGTTGCGATGCAACTGGTCCTACCAAGATGGTGAAGTCGATTTCGACCGCTGCCGACACTGGCATCATTACTGTCCTCCCACACGAAACGAACTTGGGTACGACGATGACGGGAACGACTGCCGACAGCATCATGTTGACGCCTAAGAAGGATAGCGGCGGGAACAATTTTGCACTGGGCGGTGCGAACGGCGGTCAGGGACAACAAGTTTACGAGTGGATCTGCAAGGGCACTGGCACCGCGCTTCGTTATGCGCCTGGTTCTTGCAAGTAATTACTGACGCTTGGCGTTTTCATTCCAAAAAAGGGGGCGTCAGCCCCCTTTTTTTTCTTGGTCCTTAAGATTTATGGCTCCGAACTCATCCTCCCGTTCGATACCGTTAGCTGTACTGGGTGCATTGGTTTACGCCTTGTGCTGGTTATTGCCCAACCACCACGAACCCTGGGTTGACTTCTATTCGGATGCGTGGGCAGCCTGTACGATGTGGGGGCTCGGCGCTGTGGTGCTCTGGCGGATCAATAGAACACAGTGGGTGGCTTGGCACGTCCTTCCCCTGGCGGTTCTGGCGTGCTGCGTGATCGTATGGGCGCAATATGCAGCCGGTCTGGTGGAGGCTTTGGGGGTGGCGTGGACCAGTTCCCTGTATTTGATAGGGTTGGCCCTGACCATGCTGGTGGGGGCTGCGCTGGAGCGGTGGCAGCCTTCGCACGGTGCCGATTTTCTGTTCATGGCGGCGCTGGTGGGGGCGTTGGGATCGCTGCTGATCCAGTTCCAGCAATGGCTGCAAATCGACCCCGGCAGCGCGTTCTGGCTCTTCATTCCTGCGCCATCCGAGCGCTTTCATGCCAACCTGGGGCAACCGAACCAATTGGCCAGTTTGCTCTGCCTCGGCGTGCTCGCTTGCGCGTGGCTGCATCAACGCAGCCGATTGCCTGGCCTTGTGGCCTGGTTCCTGGCCGTTTTGCTGGCGGTAGGACTGGCGCTGGCGGAGTCGCGCACGACCTGGCTGGTCGTGTTGTTGTCCTTGGCGATGATGGCCCTGTTCCGCAAACGCCTGGCCATCACGCGGGGCGTCATGGTGGGCGCGTTCACCTGGACCGGCATGTTCGCGGTTTTCCTCGTTGCGCTGCCCCATGTCGATGTGTGGTTGGGACGGGCGTCCCAGCTGCGACCCGTGCGGAGCATCTCGAACCTGGAACTGCGCCTGGACGTCTGGATGCATCTTTGGGAAGCCGTGTGGAGCCGCCCCTGGTTCGGTTTTGGCTGGATGCAAACCAGTTTTGCGCAGTTCGCTCCGAACCCCTACGACATGGTCACGGCGGGAACGCACCGGCATGCCCACAACCTGCTGATGGATCTGCTGGTTTTCACGGGGATTCCGCTGGGTCTGGCTTTGTGCGCAGTGCTGGTCTTGTGGACCGTTTATGCGATCCGTCGCATGGCCCAGCCAGAGCACCTCTGGATGTTCCTGTTCGTGGCCGCGCTGGGTGTGCACGCCATGCTGGAATATCCCCTCTACTACGCCTACTTCTTGCTGCCGTGCGGCCTCATGCTGGGCGCGTTGAACGAGGCACTGCGGTTCAAGCCCATTGGGCAGACGGGGCGTTGGCCGATCGCCATCATGATGGGAGTGGCTGGCGTAGGATTGGCCATCACGATCCATGACTACCTGCGAATCGAAGACGATTTCTTCTCTCTCCGCTTCGAGCGCCAGCAATTGGCCGCGCCCTCAGATCGCCTGGCCCCGGAAGTGGTTTCCCTCACGCAGTTGCAGGACTTGATGTGGCTTATCCGGGTCAGCCCCGGCAAGGCGCATTCCGAGCAGGATCTGGTCCGCGCTTCACGGACCACGAAACTATTGCCCAGCACCATCACCCTCTACAAGCTTGCCGCGATGTATGCCTCGGCTGGCAAAACCCAGGAGGCGGAATATTGGGTCGTGGTGATGACGCGCTTGAACCAGCCCAGCCAGAATCTGGTCGCCGAGTTGCGCCGCCAATGGGATGAACAGGCCGCGGTCTATCCGGAGATGGCTAAGGTGGCGTGGCCGAAGTAGGGGGTGTTTTCCAGTCGGATTTGCCGCCGAGTTTTTTCGCCACCCTCACGCCGCTGATCTCCATGTGCTTGTCCACTGCCTTGCACATGTCGTACACCGTGAGCAAGGCGACCTGGGTGGCCATCAACGCCTCCATCTCCACGCCCGTCGGCCCCACGGTTTCCACGGTCGCCGTGCATTCGATGCCGACCCCCTCGGATGCGGTCGCAAACGTCACGGCGATGCGCGTCAGCGCCAAGGGATGGCACAGCGGAATCAGATCGCTGGTCTTTTTCGCCGCCTGAATACCCGCGATGCGGGCGATGCCCAGCACGTCACCCTTCGCAGCGGTGCCGGACTGGATGATGGCCAGCGTTTCCGCCTGCATCTCGATGCGGCCGGTGGCGACGGCAACGCGGTGCGTGGCCGGCTTGGCGCCCACATCGACCATGTGGGCCTGGCCCAGGGCGTCGAAGTGGGTCAGGCTGGAGGGAGTGGGGGTGTCTCTCATACAAGTACTGGGGATTGCACGCGGGTCATTCGCTGGCAGGGAACATTCGGAGGCCAGGGCATCATACGGTCATGTGTAGCGGCCAGGGCCGGGGTGGCGTGGCTGAATCAGTGCAGGAGACTTTGCGTGCCATTTGATCGAAAACGGCCTCTGGTGCTTGTGCGTCAGGCGGTGGCCGCTTCCCTTTTTATCCTGAGCGGTGTGTGCGGCACGACCGCCGTGCATGCGCAAGCGGGCCTGCCCACGCTGGGCGACAGCTCCGACCTCACCACCGCCCAGGAGCGCCAGCTCGGCGACCGCATCATCCGCGAGCTGTACCGCGATCCGGATTACATCGACGACGCCGTGCTCAACGAGTACGTGGACAGCATTTTCCAACCCCTGGTAAAAGCGGCGCGCGAGCGCGGGGAGCTGTCCCCCGAACTGGACGAGCGCTTTGCCTGGGAGATCCTGCTGGGCCGGGACCGCACGGTGAATGCCTTCGCGCTGCCGGGCGGCTATTTCGGTGTGCACCTGGGATTGATCGGCGTGGTGTCCACGCGCGACGAGCTGGCGTCGGTGCTGGCGCACGAGCTGAGCCACGTCACGCAGCGCCACATCTCGCGCCTGATCACGCAGCAGAACCGGCAGACGCCGCTGATGCTCGGGGCCCTGGTGCTGGGCGCGCTGGCCGCCAGCAAGAGCCCCAATGCAGCCCAGGCGCTGATGATCGGCGGGCAGGCGGTGGCGGTGCAGAACCAGCTGAACTTCTCGCGCGACATGGAGCGTGAGGCCGACCGCATCGGCTATGGGCTGATGGCGCCGGCCGGCTTTGCGCCGCAGGGGTTCGTGGCCATGTTCGACAAGCTGCAGCAGGCCAACCGCATCAACGACAACGGCAGTTGGCCCTATTTGCGCAGCCACCCGCTGACCACGCAGCGCATTGCCGACATGCATTCGCGGTTGCCTCCAGGGGGCGCCGCCGCCGCACCGGCCACGCCCACGCTGGAACACGCGATGATGGCCGCGCGCGCCCGCGTGCTGTCCCGTCCGGGCGTGGATGTCTGGCGGCAGTGGACGACCGAGCCGCTGGGCACCGGTTTCGCCGCCCAGCCGTTGCCCCGCCGGGTGGCGGCCTGGTACGCGGCGGCGCTGAGCGCCAGCCAGCTGCAGGACGTGCCGGCGGCGCGCACCGCACTGCGGGGCTTGATGGAGGCGGTGCGCGGCGATGCGCCGGCGCTGCGGCAGGCGAAATTGCTCAGTGCGGAAATCGAATTCGCGGCCGGGGACTTCCAGGCCGCATTGCTGCAGTTGCCAGCGCAGGCGACCCTGGCTTCTTCGGCACACCCGCCCGCTGCGCCGACGGGGCGGCCGGAGATGCTGCTGCGCACGCAGGCCCTGCTGCGCACGGGCAATGCCCAGGAAATGACTGGCCCGCTGCAGACGCGGGTGGCGACGCATCCGCACGATGCCACCGCGTGGCATTTGCTGGCGGCGGTGTGGCAGCAGCAGAACCACCCGCTGCGCGCGGTGCGGGCCGAGGCCGAGGCGCATGCGGCACGCTACGACTACCAGGCGGCGGTGGACCGGTTCAAGGCGGGCCAGGATCTGGCGCGCAAGAGCGGCAGCCGGGGCGGCGACGCGGCCGACTATATCGACGCGTCGATCATCGAGACGCGTCTGCGGGCCGTCGATTCACTTCTTAAGGAACAGGCCGCCGAGCGCTGATTCGATGAGCACGCCCAGCACCGAATAGATCAGCGAGCCGATCAGCGCCGCCGCGAAGCCTCGTACCTGGAAGCCGTCGCCCAGCACCGTGGCGGCGGCCCAGAACATGAGCGCGTTGATGACAAAGAGAAACAGCCCGATGGTGAGGACGGTGACCGGCAGCGTCAGCACCACCAGCACGGGCCGCAGCACGACATTGAACAGGCCGATGACGAAGGCGGCGATGAGCGCGCTGGTGAAGCTTTTCACCTCCACGCCGCTGTACACGTAGGCCACGAACAGCAGCGCCGCAGCGCTGAGCAACCACTTGAGGATGAGTTTCATCATGGCGCGGGAGCATAGCACCCGCATGCCATGGCTCGGCGGATTCGCTGGTCTGTTCCCCGGCCCGCGAATGCGCTCAACCGCTGCGTTCAGGCACTAGCGAAGCGATGGCTTCGTGGGTTCTTCGGGCGAGGCTTGCTGTCCGTCAGCCTGCCCCCCGCTTCAGCCATGCGTTGCGGATGACGTTAGCAACGGTTCCCTGGCCTGGCTTTCCTGGGCGACCGCCCGGAATGGACGCGTCAGCGAACTCATGGCAGACGAGGCGCTTGAGGCAGCGACCTGTCCGACGAAGCCCACGCTGTCGAGCACCCCCGCCATGGCGGTGAGGGCCGCGCCTCCGACGTGACGCAGCAATTCGTTGTGAGGCGCGAGCCTCGCGACGATGGCCTCCTCGTTGATGGTCGGTTGCAGGCCGCTCGTCTCACCCGCTCCGCTCTCGAGGTCACCGATGTTTGCAGCAGAGTGTTGGAGCAAGTCCCCGATCACATCCGCGAAGCGCTGGTGATCGCTGGACACGATACCCGGGACGCCGGTCTGAGAGATGGCGGCAATGACATTCATGCCAATCATCTCGATCGGTGCAAAAGCGGTGCTGCGCAGGATGCGCAGCGCCGCTTCTGGAAGCGCACCGGTGACCATGCCACCGAGGAGGAAGGGCACGAGCCCCACCGCGAGTGCGACGCCCATCGACTTCTTGCCGATCACCGTACTGGGCTCCATCTTGAGTGCCAGTTCGGTGGCCAGATGGATGGCTTCGTCTTGTGCGACGCCCTCGGGCAGCTTCATCACGCCGCTGTGGACCGCGTGCTCGACGGCCTCCTTGACCGACTCACGGATCTCAGCAATCTCTCCAGGCACGCCCGCCGCCGCCGAGAGGATGGCGACCTCGGTCGTCCCCACGCCGATCAGCGCAGCGACAGCTCTCGGTAGACGAGCGGCGTTGTACTCGAGCAAGTTGTTCGGCAACGCGCCGATGGCCGACACGACCCCGGCAGTGAGCGCCTCGCCGAGCTTTTGCATGAATGGGAAGGGATCGCCACGGTCATTGGCCATGCGCTTCTTGACCGTCATCGTGTCCGCCGCCTCGATCGCGACCATGGGCGCCGCGTCGATCACGGACGCCGGCAGGCCCCACGCCACGGATGCGAAGCCAGAACCCAGCAGCGCGAGCTTGGCCTTTGGTGCCGCCACGAGCTCCCACAGCGAGCCCAGCCCCGAGCTGACGGCCAGGCTCGAGCCAAGCAGCTTGAGGTCGATGCTCTTGGCCGTAGCAAGCTGCAGCAGTCCTGTGGCAGCCATCTTCAGCGACAGGTCCGGCCGTGCGGCAAGCCGGTCCTCGATCAAGGATTTCAGTGCGGGCAAAGACGATTCCATCCTCGGACGTGCCTCCCGCAGCAGCGGGATGATCCGGCCGCGAAGGTCATCGCCGATCGCCTGCTCACCGCGAGCAATCACGCCGAGTAGCAGCGGGATGGTGGCGTGCTCCATCGGGGCGCTGAGGTCTTCGCCAAGCGCCGCCTTGAGGCTGTCCAATGTGTTTCCAGCGTTGGCGCCCAGGCGAAGCGATAGCGTCGGCTCCTTGCCAGCCAGGGCCATGAATTTCAGGCCGGGCACTTCGGCAGGATCGATCGCCAGGGACTCCAGCAGTTTCTGGGTCACCGGGTTTTTGGACGTGAGTTGATTCCCCTCCACGCGAACAGTGCCCTGATAAGACGGGCCGGGACGGCTGTCGGATTGCAGATCGGCAAGCCGATCCGCTTCAATGCGAGGGCCCAGGCTGCTCGTGGAGGTCAGCGACTGACCTTTGGGCCGAATCGGAGGTCCGGACTCCATGGTGGACGGACGGGGCGAGCCGGGACGCGATGAAGGCTGACTCGCCGGCTGCTCGGGCACGGAAGAGGTAGAGGCGACGGAGGTGGAGACCAAGGGAGCAATCTGCATGGGTAATCTTGAGGCTGGAGGTGAGTGAAAAAACCTCCACCATCGCGTAGCCGTGCCAAAAATAACCCAGGGATCGCGAAGTCCAGTCTCCTTTCACGAAGTGCCTCGCTGCAGCAAGATCCCCGGTTGTCGCGGGTACCCGGAACCTCCGCGACGCACCGGACGCAACAGGTCGTCAGCCAGCACAACTACGTCATGTGTGCAGGACAGGCCCTTGCGCGTAACTGCTGGGCAGCAAGGCCGTGGGGGAGGATCACTCCGCCACGAACATGAACATCGCGCCCAGGCCGGCCAGCGTGCCCGGCAGGGACCAGCGGCGCGGCGATGGCTTGCGCGTGATGTTGACGGGGGCGGCCACCGCCTGGACGGGCGCCGGCGCGGCCACTTCGTCCTGCTTGGGGCGGCGTGCGTCGATCACGGGCACGGCGCCGTGTTCGGCCTGCAGCTGGGTGAGCAGATCGGCCAGCGGGCCCTTGGCCAGCACGGTGCTGGCCTGCACCCCCTCGGCCTGCAGCCAGGGAACGATCTGGCCGAACAGCTTGTCGGCCCACTTGGTGCGCCAGTTCTCGCGGGCGCTGTGGCTGACCCACTTGCTGATGCGGTGGGTCATGCGCGGCGCGCAGGCCACCAGCACCCATTCCGTTTTTTCGGCCGAGGCGCGGTGAGACAGGGGCGCCAGGACCTGCCGGGCCTGCTCGGCGTCGTCCACGTAAACGATGACTTTGTTCATGAGGCTTCCTTGTGACCTGGCAGGGGTGCCGTTAGCAATGGGGAGAGGGCCGGGCGAAATGGCCGGACGCCTGGCGGCGCCCGTGCCGTTTCGCCCAACGTTCGTCGTCAAGGCCTGCCCGCTCAGCCGTGGGCGGCCGGAGCCGCTGCGGCGCGGCGCGAGGCGATGGCCTTACCGACCACCAGCACCAGCAGGGCGCCGGCGATGTGCGCGGCCCAGTACAGGGTGTCGGAGATCACGGCCAGGCCTTGCGCGTCGAGCGTGCCCAGCTTCGGTGCCCAGCTCCAGCGCTCGGTGTTGACGAAGATCGGGTCGGTGACCAGCATGCCGCCGGCGATCCAGCCCAGCAGCATGCCGCCGATGGTGATGATGATGGGGAAGCGCTCCATGAGCTTGATGACCAGCTGGCTGCCCCAGACGATGATCGGGATCGAGATCAGCAGGCCCAGGACCACGAGCAGCATCGAGTGCTCGCCGGCATTCTGGGCGGCGCCGGCGATGGCGATCACGTTGTCCACGCTCATCACCAGGTCGGCCACGATGATGGTCTTGATGGCCGCGAACAGCTTGTCGCTGCCTGCCACGTCGCCGTGGCCGTCTTCGTCAGGTGCCAGCAGTTTGATGCCGATCCACACCAGCAGCAGCGCGCCCACGAACTTGAGGAACGGCAGCGCCAGCAGCGTCATGGCGAACGCGATCAGGATGACGCGCAGGATGATGGCGCCGGCGGTGCCCCAGATGATGCCCTTGGTTCGCTGGGCGGGTGGCAGCTTGCGGCAAGCCAGCGCGATGACGACCGCATTGTCGCCACCCAGCAGGATGTCGATGATGATGATCTGCCCCAACGCGACCCAGAACTCGGGTGAAGTCAAGAAGTCCATAAATTCCTCAAAAGCAATGGCCGGGAGGAGGAACCCGCTACCCCTGTAGCGCCGGGCCCATCCGGGAACGGGGGCTGACTGCGGAGGTGACCTGAGGCACGCCCGCGTTGCGCGGAGCGTTGTTCGATAGGGACGGCCTTGATCAGCCCGCGCAGGGCCCATCAAAGGTCTCGCTCGGTCCGCCATGCCGTGCATGGATGGACCCGGCCTGCCGGAAGCTTGCGCTTCGTACTGACGACAGGACCGACAAGCCCAGCCGCCCCGGGCGGTGTGCCTGCCGGATGTCTGCTGGGTTGGGAGCTACTCCCCTTCGAAGCCGGCATTGGAACACAGGGGCGAGCGGCCGTGCAAGCGAACGTGTCTCGCGCGCCGGGGCGGTTTTGAGCCAAACAGGCCCCACGCCGGCGTTTTTTATTGCCTTTGTTGCTATCAATTCGTGAGTATTCTGCGGGGCGGCTCGGAGGCCGTCGGGCGCCGCGGGAGCGCACCCGGGCAGCGGTATGATCGCGGCCCCCTTTCGCACACCCATGGCCGTCCTGCACATCACCGACATCGAAGCCGCCATCAACCATTGGCGCGCCCGGTCGCCGTCGCCCGACGGCGTGACGCTGGCGCCCGAGCTGGTGGCGCTGGCCGAGGTCTACGCGCTGATGGTGTACTGGCACGAGGACGAAGCCGACGAGTCGGGCTTTCCCCCCGCGGCCATGGCAGCCTGGCGCGCCTGGTACGAGACCACGCCCGACACGCCGTGCATCGCCATCTGCTCCACCAGCCAGGGCGACGAGCAATGCAAGGGCTGCGGCCGCAGCTTCGCCGAGGTGCAGCACTGGCTGGCGATGACGCCGGTCGAAAAGCGCACCGTGTGGCGCCGCATCACGCTGGAAAGCTCGGCGTGGCGTTTCAACCGCTACGCCGAACGCGCGGCGGAAGGCAGCGCCCCGGCCGAGGCCAAGGCGCCTGCCTGAACGGCGTCGGTGGGCGTTGCGGCCCCCGGTGCGGGGGGATGGGCGGCGCCATGGCTTTCCCGCCCTTTACGGGCTGCGGGACAGCGGCTATGGTGGGTTCATGCTCCGTCTGACCCAGGCCCCCAACATCGCGATCGCCACCCTGTGGGCCGACCTGCTGCGCGAGGGCGGCATGCCGGCGTCGGTGCAGCGGCAATACCTGGGGGCCGCCGCCGGGCACCTGCCGCCCGACCAGTGCCTGCCCGAGATCTGGCTGGAGCACGACGAGCACGCCGCCCGCGCGCGGCAACTGCTGCAGGCGTTGCAGAACCTGCCCCAGCGCCGCTGGCTGTGCGGGTGCGGCGAAATGGTGGAGGGCGGGTTCGAGCAGTGCTGGCAGTGCGGCGCGCTGATGCCGCAGCCGGCTTGAGCTCAGAGAGCGCCGCATGCCATCGGGCGGGCCGGCCGGCGCGACATGTGGCCGGCCGCACGCTGTGATGCTCACTTATTGATAGCAATATGCCCTAGTCGATCATGCGCTGGAGGCCCATCAGGCTTGAAACCCCGCCGACCCGGCACACCCCGTGGCCGCGTCACTTCCAGCGCTGGGGCTCCACGTGCACGCTGCCCAGGTTGCTGCTCAGGGTGAGCGCGCCCTCCTGCACCGTGGCCTGCAGCTGCATGCTGCGCTCCGCGAGCGCGGCCAGGGCCTGCGAGGCCTCGGCGGGCAGGCGCCACACCTGCAGCTTGTCCAGGCGCGACAGCTTGGTCTGGATGCCTTTCCACCACACCTCGGCGGCATGGTGGAAGCAATACACGATCACGGCGTCCGACTTGCTGCAGGCCTTGGTGAGCGGCTTGTCCTCGGGCTGGCCGACCTCGATCCACAGGCGCTTGCGGCCGGTGAAGTCGGTCAGGGAGACGTCCGGATCGTCCGGGTCGGACAGCCCCGCGCCGAAGGCCAGGGTGCCGTCGCCCTGGCACACGGCCTGCAGCTGGTGGGCGTGGAGGGCCAGCGCCGCCAGCCGCACCATCATGCGTTCGTCGGTTTCGCTCGGGTGGCGGGCCAGCGTGAGCGAATGGTCGGCGTAGTAGCTGTTGTCGATGTCGGCGATCTGCAGGTTCGCCTTGAAGATGGTGGACTTGATGGCCATGGGCTGGTGCTCACAAAAATATAGCAGTCCGCGCCCGATGGTGGGGCGCGGACCGGCAAAAGGGCTTCAACCCCGGCGGTGGACGGTCAGACGCGGCGCGCCAGTTCGGCGGCCTTGCCGATGTAGCTGCCGGGCGTCATGGCGAGCAGGCGCTCTTTTTCGGCCTCGGGAATCTCCAGGCTGCGGATCAGCCCGTGCAGGGCCTCGGCCGTCACGGTCTTGCCGCGGGTGACTTCCTTGAGCTTTTCGTAGGCACCCGGCACGCCGAAGCGGCGCATCACCGTCTGGATCGGCTCGGCCAGCACTTCCCAGGAGGCGTTCAGGTCGTCCGACAGCGCCTCTTCGTTCAGTTCCAGCTTGTTCAGGCCGGTCATGAGCGAGGTGTACGCCAGGGCCGCGTAGCCCAGTGCCACGCCGATGTTGCGCAGCACGGTGCTGTCGGTCAGGTCGCGCTGCCAGCGGCTCACGGGCAGCTTCTCGGACAGGTGCTTGAGCAGCGCGTTGGCCAGGCCCAGGTTGCCTTCGGCGTTCTCGAAGTCGATCGGGTTGACCTTGTGCGGCATGGTCGAGGAGCCGATCTCGCCGGCCTTGAGCTTTTGCTTGAAGTAGCCCAGGCTCACATAGCCCCAGATGTCGCGCGACAGGTCGATGAGGATGGTGTTGGCGCGCGCCACGGCGTCGAACAGTTCGGCCATGTAGTCGTGCGGCTCGATCTGGATGCTGTAGGGCTGGAAGGTCAGGCCCAGGCCCAGGGGCTCGGGCGTTTCCACCACGCGCTTGCTGAAGGCTTCCCAGTCGAAGTCGGGCCAGGCGGACAGGTGGGCGTTGTAGTTGCCCACGGCGCCGTTCATCTTGCCCAGCATCTTCACCGAGGCCACGCGCTCGCAGGCGGTCTGCAGCCGCACGACCACGTTGGCCAGTTCCTTGCCCACCGTGGTGGGACTGGCGGTCTGGCCGTGCGTGCGGCTCAGCATGGGCACGGCGGCGTACATGTGGGCCATCTCGCGCAGCTTGAGCACGATGCGGTCCAGGCCCGGCAGCACGACCTGGTCGCGGCCGGATCGCAGCTGCAGGGCGTGGCTGGTGTTGTTGATGTCCTCGCTGGTGCAGGCGAAATGCACGAACTCGGCCGCCTTCTCCAGCTCGGGGCGGGCCTCGAACTTGCCCTTGAGCCAATATTCCACGGCCTTCACGTCGTGGTTGGTGGTCTTCTCGATGTCCTTGATGGCGGCCGAATCGGTTTCGGAAAAATTCTTCACCAGCCCCAGCAGGTAGGCGCGCGCGCCGGTGGTCAGGGGCTTGAACTCGGCGAAGCCCGCATCCGACAGCGCGATGAACCAGGCCACTTCCACCTGCACCCGGCGGTGCATGTAGCCGTGCTCGCTCATGATCGGGCGCAGGGCGGAGAGTTTGGCGGCGTAGCGGCCGTCGAGGGGCGAGAGGGCGGTGATGGTGGACAGGCTCATGGGCGGGGATTGTAGGTGGCGCTGCCTGTAAGCTATCCAAGGCAAGACTGCCCATAAAATCAAGCGGCCTTGTCCCCGTCCCCTGCCGTGCCCGGAAGAACACCATGAAATTGATTGGATCCTCAGCCAGCCCCTATGTGCGCAAGGTGCGTATCGTGATGGCCGAGAAGAAGCTGGACTACCGCTTCATCGAGGAGGACGTCTGGGCCGAGGACACGACCATTGCCACCTCCAACCCGCTGGGCAAGGTGCCGTGCCTGGTGATGGAAGGCGGAGAGGCCGTGTTCGATTCACGCGTCATCGTCGAATACCTGGACACCCTCTCGCCCGTGGGCCGGCTGATTCCCACGCAAGGCCGCGAGCGCGCCGAGGTCAAGACCTGGGAGGCCCTGGCCGACGGCGTGATGGACGCGGGCGTGCTCGCCCGGCTCGAGTCGCGCTGGGCCGGCCGCCAGGAGGGCGAACGCAGCCAGGCGTGGATCGACCGGCAACTCGGCAAGGTCGAGGCGGGCATCAAGGCCATGGCCCAGGGCCTGGGTGAGAAGCCCTACTGCAGCGGCATCCACATGAGCCTGTCCGACATCGCCGTGGGCTGCGCGCTGGGCTGGATCGGCTTTCGCTTTCCCGAAATCGAATGGCGTGCCGAGCATGCCAACCTCGCCCGGCTGCTGGACAAGCTGGAGCAGCGCGTGAGCTTCGCCGACACACGGCCTGCCTGATCGATCGCCCCGGCCCCGAGGCGCTGACTGACCACAAAGCAGCGCCCACAAAGCCAAAAGCGCGCAACCTGCGAAGGTTGCGCGCTTTGTTTTTGGCGGAATAAAAAAGTTGCGAAGCGTCCCGAAACGAATTTAGAGAGGGAGGGAGGAGAAGCGCTTCAGGGTTTCAGTTGAACCACCAGGGTTCAAAAGGCTTCGCAACAGTAAAGGGTTGTTGATCGGGGGCAAGCGTCGCCGCCTGCACTGGTTACTAGAGTAGTGACGATCCCGGGAAGTTCCAGAGGGAAGGTGGTTAAAACCATCAGAAAATGTAACTATTTCCATATCACGGAACTGCTTCAGAACGGTGACGTTTTCGGGCGCCCCGCGTCCAGTTGCTGCTCGATCGCGCGCACCAGCCGGGGGTCGCCCGGCTCCACCACGCTGGCGAAACTGCCGACCACCTTGCCGTCCCGGCCCACCAGGTACTTGTGGAAGTTCCAGCGAGGCGCCTCGCCGGCCTGGGCTTTCAATTCCCGGTACAGCGGTGAGGCGTCGGCCCCGACGACCCGGCTCTTGGCGAACATCGGAAACTTGACGCCGAAGGTGTTCTCGCAGAAGTCGGCGATCTGCGCATTGCTGCCGCCCTCCTGGGAGAAATCGTTGGAGGGGAACCCCAGCACCACCAGCCCCCGGTCCTTGTAGCGCGCGTGCAGGGCCTCCAGCCCCTGGTACTGCCCCGTGAAGCCGCAGTAGCTGGCCGTGTTGACGACCAGCAGCACCTTGTTGCGGTACTGGCACAGTGGCTGGGGCAGTTCGTCCTGCAGGCGCAGGGGGGTGTGGCGCAGCAGGGGAGGGCAGGTGCCGTCTTCCGTCGCGGCCGCCGGGCCCGCGGCCCGCGCGGGAAGGCCGGACAGGGCGAGCGGCGCAGCCGCCAGGGCAAGGCAAAGGACTCGGCGCAGCATGAAGGTCTCCTTGTCGATGGGGCGCCACAGGCAGTGGATCACGCAATGGGGGGCGGCCCACGAACGAGTTTGGCGCAAATCGGCGGAAAAGTCCCGCCCCGGCGCGCGCCAGGAGGCCGCCGCTGACAGGAGCGGCCCTGGGAAACGTTCTCAGACCAGGCTGAGCAAGCGGTTCAATTGCAGCTGCACGCGCACATCGCGCTGGGCGATGGCGCCGGTCACCTTCCAGGCGGGCTGGGCGGTGTCGCGCGGAATGAGCTCTCCGGTGGGCATGCCGTTGCGGTTGAGCACCACGGCCACGCGCGGCGTGGTGGCGCTGCCGCCGCGGCGCAGGGTGACGGCGATCTCCTGGCTCACCAGCCGCACGAACGCGCCCGGAGGGTACACGCCCAGGGTTTTCACCAGGGCCGAACCGGCTTCATCCACCTGGTGCGATTCGTCGTAGTAGCTCGCCTGCATCGCCGCGGTGACGGGCATCGGCGCGCGCGAGGCGCGCGGGGCCAGGCGGGCGCCGAACACGTCCGCGCGCTGGATCAGCCGGGCGATCTGCTGGCCTTCGCTTTTGTCGGCCAGCGGGCCCGGCGAGCGGTGGTGGTGGCAGCGCACGGCTTCCAGCCATACCGGGTCGTGCACGCCCAGATGGCGCAGCAGGGTTTCGGATCGGGTGGCATGGCTTTCCACCGCGGCGATCTGCTCCGAGGTGAGCGGCTGGGCCTGCACGGCCAACTGGTCCTGCAGCGCGGTCATGGCGATGTTCATGGACAGCGCCGCGCGCCCGGTCTGCATCACGCGCTCCACCGGCCAGCGCAGCTGCTCGACGGCGACCAGCATGCATACGCAGGCCACGAGCATGGCGTGGGTGCCGCTGTACTGCCGGGTTTCGTGGCCGGACAGGTAGATGAGGGCCAGCAGGACCGCGTCGGGGCTCTGGCGGCAGTGCAGGGCGAGTTCGCGGTGCAGCGCATCGAAACGGTCAGGAAAGTCATGCGCCTGCGGCGCGCGCAGCAGCTGCGTGGCCCGCAGCTGCAGCCCTGGCCAATCGGGCGGGCCGCCTTCGACGCGGTCGCGCGAGGCCTGGGCGCCAGCGCTGATCTTCATGGAGGCGATCTGGCCGAGCGAGGTGTCGGACATCAGCATCTGCTGCAGCTGCGCCAGATAGGCGCGGTGGCTGTCGCCCGATTCGTCGGTGTCCACGCACAGCTGCAGGCCGCGCGACAGGAGAACATCCAGTTCGTTGCGCGTGCGGATCACGTAGCCTTTTTGCGCCAGCAGCACGCCATCGGCCCCGCGCAGGATGAAGGGAAGCGGGGAGCCGAGCTGGATCGATTCGATGTTCAGCGCAACGAGGTTCATGGTGAGTCGCCGCATTATGGGCGCACGGGTGCGCCTTGAAAGCCGGCGCAATGGCGGGAACCCACCGTTGTTCGCCGGTTCCTGGTGGTGGCCCAGGGCGGTGGCGTGTGGCCGCCCCGTTCATTCAGCAGCGCCCGCGCGGGTCCGCCGGCGCCGCGCACGGCCCGCCGTCAGGGCGTGGGGCCGG